>JAYTAO010000066.1:0-5341 GCA_043737435.1 Rhodanobacteraceae bacterium
CCGGAGGCTAAAGGGCAGTTTCATTTGAAAGCTGAGGCAACCAGGCGGTTGCGTTAGGCTCACAGGGCAGTTCCTTTTAGAAGCTGAGGCAACCAGGCAGTGCACACTATTTTCAAAGTGCCAGCGCTCTGTTGCGCTAGCATCCACGCTGTTTTTATGTTTCGCAGAATAATGAAATTAACTACTTGCAAGAAAAACACTCTGATCGACACGGGCGCAATATGCTAGCTCGCCTACGCGTTTTAAAAGCTGAGCTGTACTTTGTCGGCGGGGATAGCCTGAAAAGAGCGCCGCTGATTGTGCTGTTCATGCTGTTTTCGGCAGGGTTGGATTTGCTAGCGGTCGCCTTAGTCGCGCCCTTCGTCAGTTTGCTGATGGGCACAAATGCCGGTATGGCGCTTTTGCCAAATTGGCTATTGCGAATCCTGGGCGCGGATCCCATTGGCACGCTTGGAATTGCGCTCATCGTGGTTTTTACCGGTAAGGCGCTCGCAACGTTCCAGCTGCAGGGCAGCATTACCCGGATGACTGAATCGATCCGCGCCGAACTGATGACGCGCTTACTCAGCGCGTATCAGCATCGTCCCTATCGATTCCATCTTGATAATTCCAGCACTGAGTTAGCGAACCGGCTGGTTTGGTATACGCAGGCGTTTTCCAGTAGTTTTTTCGGTTCCGGATTACGGCTGATCGCTGACAGCATGGTTTTTATTGCGCTCGGCACCTTAATTGCGTTTACAAATATGACCGCTTTAATACTTTTGCTGGTCGTGCTAACCGTTGTTTTTATGGCAGTTTTGTTCTACACGCGCCACCGCGCCACCCTGCTCAACCAGTCAACGGCTGCGATGACGGCGGAGGTGATGCATTCGGCAAATCAAGCTATAGGCGGCTTACGTGAAGTTCGCATTTTGGGTTGTGAATCGTATTTTTTGGCGCGCCTTTCCAAAGCTGGTCGCGGCTTGGTGGATGCGAGCGCGCATGTGTCGGTGATCAATTTGGTGCCGCGCCACGCAGTTGAATTGGCAATGATCGTGTTTCTGGTCGCTTTGGTTTTTTTTAGCCGAATGGATGGTGCCTCTGGCGCTGCGCTACTGCCATTACTAGGCTTAATCGGTGCTGCTGCGGTCAGATTAATGCCGGCGTCGACTGCGTTGTTGAGTGGTATTAGCCTCATGCGCAGCAATCGCTTTGTTGTTAGGGTTCTTGCTCGAGACTTGGCCCTCGATGCAGCCTCGAAACCGTCGGTACCTCCGAAGTCAATCCCCTATGAAAGGCCAGAAATAGGGCCGTTGAGTTCCAAGGCGCATTCCACGCAATTGCCGCGATTCCAAAAACTGAGCGCCGAAGGGATCGCTTTCTCTTACGCCGCTGACAGGAATTCGGTATTTGAAAGCTTAAGCTTCGAGATCAACGCTGGGGAAACTGTAGGTTTGGTCGGCCCCTCGGGTGCCGGGAAAAGCACGCTTGCGGATTTACTGCTGGGTTTTCTCGATCCAACGGCTGGTCGGGTGCTCGTGAACGGATGCGACTTACGTGGTGCGCATCGCGATTGGCAATGCATGGTTGCTTACATCCCGCAGCAGTCTTATTTGATTGATGACACGCTGCGCCGCAATGTAGCGCTGGGCGTGCCGGACGCTGAAATAGACGACAACAAAGTGCGCGCCGCCTTGGAAGACGCCCAACTTGGCACTTTGCTGCGTGAACTTAGCGGCGGTTTGGACACAAAGCTAGGCGAGCGCGGCGTCCGGTTTTCGGGCGGGCAGCGCCAGCGCGTTTCAATTGCACGCGCGCTTTACCACGACCGCGAATTTCTGGTGCTGGATGAAGCCACCAGCGCCCTGGATGAAGAAACTGAGCGCGAAATTGTAGAAACCATCCGCGCGCTGGCCGGTAAGAAGACCATTCTGCTGATATCGCACCGCGAAAGTACGCTTGCGGTGGCAAACCGCTGCATTTCGATCAAAGCCAAAAACCTTCGGTAAAGGTGCCTAAATTCGTCATTCCCGCATGTCTTTAGTGGGAATGCGCACCATTTTGTGCGAATGAATTGGTGGTGCATACCGACTATTTCGGCGAATTGGCTTGTTGAAGAGGCTATTCCAACGCAATAATTACCGCCGCCCGTTGCGAATGCCAAGTGATAGGAATAACGAACGCGCGAATGTCTTTCGGTAGCCGCACCGTTTCTAACGCGCCCGCAATCACGACCGGCACTGAAATCATAAACTCCGAGCCAAATTCCGCACGTGCGTTACCGGCGATCGTATTGGCGATTTCACCGACTAAATCCAGACGCATATCGTGGGTGACATCGCGTTCGCCCATGTTGATCAGCACGCTGCGCAACATATTGGTCGGCGCGGTGAAATACACAACCCCTTTACGGCCGCCAGATATGCCAATGATGCCAGTCATGTCATAAGCCAGAGTTTCATTGGTTTCGGACAAATACGGCGTGCCTACTTCCGCCGACAAGCGCGTTACTTGGACAAAGTAGCGCGTGGCACCTTCGATAAAAACTTTAAGTTTAGACTCATCCATGGCCGTGGCCCGCCTCCTGAGCACCGCGAATCAGTTCTTTCATGGCTTCATTCAATTCCCGATCACTGAAAGGTTTGCATAAAAACCCGTGCGCACCCTGCTTAAGCGCTTCGATCGCCGTGGCTTTATCCGCTAACGCTGAAATCACAAGTACCAATGAATCATTGCGCAGTTTGAGCACTTCCCGGATGCACTGAATGCCGTCCATTTCCGGCATGGTGATATCCATCGTCACCAGCTCTGGGCGAAACTTTGCAAACATACTGACCGCTTCTCGGCCGTTTTTAGCCGTTCCGACCACCTCAACGTTGGCGATGTGAATTGTCCGCGAAATTTTATTGCGGATGACGTTGGAATCGTCAACGACCAGTAATTTCATACCCATGACATGCTAGCCTTTTCGTATATACAACATATTTTCGAGCGGAAGTAGCGACTAAACCTGCGGCAAGATGAGTTTGAACTGCGTGCCTTTGTTCGCCGCCGTGCCCAGGCGAATCTGGCCTTTAACCGCTTGCACCCGATCACGCACTAAATTCAGGCCTACGCCCCGCCCTGCATCTTCGGTCACTTGATTTGCGGTCGAAAAATCTGGTTCAAAAATCAATGTCAGCAACTGCTTGCTGTCCCATTTCTGCGCTTCTTCCGCCGTTAAACGGCCTTTCTTGATCGCCGTAGCGCGCAGCTTTTCCGAGTTTATGCCCGCGCCGTCATCACGGAAGGTCAGCTCATAGCCGGCGGCTGTAGTGGCAAAACTGGCCACCAAAGTGCCGCGCTCTGGCTTGCCGAGAGCTTTACGTTGTTCGGGCTGTTCAATGCCGTGTACGACCGAATTACGTACGAATTGCACCAACGCATCATTGATCAAACGTACATAGCCAGGCGGTACTTTACCCGGTTCTAAACCCTCGCCGACAAAGCGCGCTTGCTTGCCGCCACGACGTGCCAAGCTCTCGGTGAATTCTTTCAGCGGCTCGATAAACGGCGCGGGCGCTGAAGAAACATTGCGCTGGGCATTGGCGTCTTCCTCTTCCTCATCACCCATGGCGCTTCGCACTTGGCTGAGGCGGTTGAGCAGAATGCGCACTGAATCCAGCTGTGTGAACAGCTCTTCCAGCTTGATGGTAAATGGCAGGAAGTCATTTCCGGTGAGCGAGCCTTTAGCTCGCAAATCGGTCAAGATTGACTCTAAATCATGAGCTGCTGCTTGAAAGCTCTTCAAGCCCAGAGCGGCACTTTCGCCTTTGATCGAATGAATCCAGCCGAACATCTGGTGCACTTTGTCTTTGAATTCAATCGGCGAGGAGCTCTGCCGACGTAAAGCTTCGTTGACACGTTCCAAAGATTCCTGCGCTCGCTGCATAAAGCCACGCAGCACTCTGGGTTCCACATGCAGCAGCTCCACCAACATATCCATCTGCGCTTGCGTACGCTCTTGGCTTTCGCGCAGCTCTTGCTCCAACAGAACGCGTTTGCTGATGTCACTTACCGTCACTAGCAAATGCGATAGCTTGCCGGCGACAAACACACGTTTGAAGCGAAAGCCTAAAAATTTCGTCTCAAAAGCGCCTTGCCCATCGTCAAAATTTAGCTCAACCACATCCAGCGGATTTAAATCTTGCACTAGCCGCTCGTTGACGCGTTCGCCAAACAGCAGCTCTAGATAGTCCTTCGCGGTGCGCGCGATTTTTTCCGGTACCAAATTGCGCATGATGTCGAAAAAGTTTTCACCGGCAATTGCATCGCGGCTAAACATGCGTAGCAGCGCTTTGGAATGTTGCTCACCAATTTCAAAGTCTTTGTTCAATAAAAATAAGCCGTCACCCACCGCCGACAGGATGTTTTCCGCTTCTTGCTTGCTGCGCATGACCGAAGCTTCATGGATGCCAATGTCTTTAATCAGTTTGCGCAGTGCCCAAGCAAGCGTGGCACCGGCGAGCGCAATCATTCCTGAAACTAGCCATTTCCAAATACCAGGCGTGGCGATGGCTGCCAAGCAAAAGGCTAGAACCAAAAGTGCACCAACAATGAAACCAGACGTCGCTAAAAAGCGCTGTTGCGGACTGAGTTTTTCCAACATCGGCATTCCCTTGTGTAGAACTTTCGGTTTGCTTGTTTTGCGAACGCAAAACAACGCTACATTTCAAGTTGTTACGTATTGCCCCCGGCCACCCCGGAAGCCCGCTATTCTTGCGCAAAGCGAGGCGTTTGTGCGCGTCGTGATCAAAATTGTCAAAAGAATCGCGCGCCTTGATGGCTTATGGCAATTTCCTCAATAACTCCGAGTCCAAAATGACGCCCTTTATGCCTAGCCATTCGCTCTATCCCACGATTGAACCTTACCGCACCGGCAGCCTGACAGTATCACCGCTGCACACGCTTTATTTCGAAGAATGTGGCAATCCAAACGGTAAACCGGTGGTGTTCTTGCACGGCGGCCCCGGCGGCGGTTGCTCGACAAAATCCCGGCAGTTTTTTGACCCGGCGCGCTATCGCATTGTGCTGTTCGATCAACGTGGCGCAGGGCGATCCACGCCGCACGCTTCGCTGCATGAAAATACCACGCCGCACCTGATCGCTGATTTGGAACAGCTTCGACTGCATCTGGGCATCGAGCGCTGGCAAGTATTTGGCGGCTCTTGGGGCTCAACTTTGGCCCTGTGCTACGCGCAAGCGCACCCTGAGCGCGTGACCGAATTGGTGTTACGCGGCATTTTTATGCTGCGCCGTTGGGAGCTAGAGTGGTTTTATCAAAAAGGTTGCGATGCGTTATTTCCCGATGCTTGGGAGCGAT
>JAYTAO010000067.1:0-2097 GCA_043737435.1 Rhodanobacteraceae bacterium
AATTCGACCCGCGCACGACTGATCAGCGCTAAATCTTGCGACTCTAGTTTCGCCATAAAACCGGTCAAATGCGTTTTAATAATTTCGCGCTCCGCCAAAAACTCGCTGTACAGGCGCTCGGCGCGCGCAATGAGCGCGGTGTTCGCTTGCGCCTCGCGCGGGTGCACTTTGAGCGCCGACAGTTCCGCCAAACGTGCGCGAATCTCGTTTTCGCTCAACAGCCCAGGGTTTTGTTGAAGCACCAATTCATAGCGCTTATTGCTGGACTTCACCAGCGCTTCTACCTGCAACAGCCCATTCACATCGTAAGTAAAACGAACATCGACCGAGTTTTCGCTAGCCTTTAATTTGGGCAGCGCCACTTGCAGTTCACCCAAGGCAATATTGTTCACCACGCGCGGCGATTCGCCCTGAAAGACCTTGAGGCTAAGCTGAGTTTGGAAATCCACGATTGGGCTGTAACTTTGCACTTTGCTGACCGGCACGGTGCTGTTGCGCTCAATGATCGGGGAAAAAATACCGTCGACCTGGCGGCCCTGGACGTCGGTTTCGCTGACGCCTACGCCCAAGGTGTAGGGGCAAACATCAGTTAGCACAATCTCTTTAAAGTTTTCGTGGCGCGCCTTCATGCCGGCGACCACGGCGGCACCTAAAGCAATCACTTGGTCTGGATTGATATGGCGCAACGGCAAACGCCCAAACATGCGCGCCACCAAACGCGGCACCATCGGCATGCGCGAAGCACCGCCCACTAGAATAATTTCTTCCAGCGCATCCGGGGCTAATTTGGCATCGCGCATGGCGCGCTCGATGGGTGCGCGAATTCTTGCGATCAGCGGTTGGCACAGTTCCGCAAAGCGCGCTTCGCTGATGTTCCACGGTAGCACCGTGCTGGCCGTTTCCACATCTACACGCACTTCATTAGCACTGGAAAGCTGCACCTTTGCGCGCTCCAAGCGCGCCCGCAAAAGGCCGCGCGCGGACGCGTTCAAGCTTGCCGGGTCAATTTTTAGATCGCTCAAGCAAGCGCGTTCAAGCACTTCTAAAAAATCCTCACCGCCTAAATAGTTATCACCCGCCGTGGCATGTACTTCCATCACGCCATCGAACATTTCTAATATGGATACATCAAAGGTGCCGCCGCCCAAATCAAACACGACAAAACTGGAACCATCCTTGCGCGCAGACAATCCATAAGCCAGCGCGGCTGCCGTCGGCTCATTGATCAGCCGCTCGACTTTAATACCTGCTAATTCCCCAGCGCTACGCGTGGCTTTGCGCTGCGCGTCGGAAAAATAAGCCGGCACGCTAATCACCGCCTCCGTCACTTTTTCGCCGGTGCTACTTTCTGCATCGGCAATCAAGCTTTTTAGCACCAGCGCGGATAATTCTTCCGGGCGAAAACGTTTCCCGCCCAGTATTGTTTCGCGCGCGGTTCCCATCGTGCGTTTAAACGCAGCGACGGTGTTGTCTGGATCGGTACTCAGCCGCTCGCGTGCGGCGGCCCCGACATACACCGTGCCTGCGGTATCGACGCTGACCACCGACGGGGTTAAAAAATCACCGAGTGCATTCGCAAATAGCTTTGGCCCGGCATCGGTAAACTGCCCGATCAGTGAATGGGTGGTGCCTAAATCAATTCCGACCAGCATAGAACTTTCCTGTTAATGCGCTTGCTAAGCGGAGTGTGCTGGCAAGCTTAATGCTTGGTACGCCCCAACAGCCAACCCAATAAAAACGCCAGCGATAAGGACAAGCCGTAACACACCAGCTCGATTTGAGTCAGGTGCGCGCGGATCAAAGCATAGGCCAAATCCGGCCCCATCATTTTCACGCTTTCGCCTAAGGTAAAGCCCATTTCACCCGCGATCGTGCCTGCAGCAAAAAGATAGGCTTGATAAACCACGCTCAAGCTCATCAACACAAGGGACGCCAGCGCCCGCATAAAACCTGGCGCATAGCCGAAACTATGCAGCATTAAGACGATGCATACCGCAACAATCAGCGCCATGTAACCGCCGAAGCCACCGGAAATCAGACTCAAAATAGACCAAATTGCCGCAATCGAGGCGACGCTGAGCAATACAAACAGCGCAG
>JAYTAO010000068.1:0-2095 GCA_043737435.1 Rhodanobacteraceae bacterium
GTGCCTTGGGTGACCCAAAGTTCGTCCTGTGTAGGGCTGCTGTCGTCCAAAATCAAATAGGTATTGGAACCCAGCGTAAATATCTCGCGGGTGTTGCGCGTGGTGCTGGTAACGAAGGCAGTGAAAACGGTCGTGCCGGTGGGCGTGGCGGTAGTCGAGCTGTAATCAAGTGCCTGCAATTCGCGCCCGGAGTTCAGCGTACGGGCGATAACGCCGACTTGCAGCGTGTTTAAAATGCTCACGTCAACGGGCGTGGAGGAGGCTGGGCCGGCGGCGATATCGAGCTCCAGCGAAACGCTAGGATTGGCTGCCCCGCCATTACTCAAGCGCCATAGTTCGCGCCCCTCTTGCTCGCGGTTTGCGGAAAAAAACGTCCGGCTGACTACCGTGGTGCCCACCCTAAAGTTAATGCGCTTAAACTCAATCGGGCTAGAACCTTTGGCACCTGGGTTGATATCACTGACCAACACCGGCGCGTCTGAGCCGCTTGCCAAACGCCACAACTCTGTCCCGAAACGGCCGTCATCGGCACTAAAATATAAATTGCTGCCCTCAATGTAGAACTGTGACGCATTGCTGGAACATTGCCCAGGGCAAATATCGGCAAACAAACGCGTGTTTTGCGGTGTGCCATCAGTGACCCAAAGCTCCGCACCCAGCTCCGGGGTTCGCAGCAGCAGCAAAGTTTTATTGTCGAAAAAAATACTGGCCGCAGCCTGCATGCTGCCGCGGGTGTTGGCGTTTGGGCCGGTATTTAAATCCGCCAATGGCGCTACCGTTCCTTGGGCGAGGCAGGGTACGGTAACAATCAGACTGAGCAAAAAGCAGATGGCGATTAGTAAACGCGGCATGGGAACTCTCCTATTGGATTGCGGGAACTGGATCAAACGTTC
Source organism: Rhodanobacteraceae bacterium (assembly GCA_043737435.1). GTDB lineage: Bacteria > Pseudomonadota > Gammaproteobacteria > Xanthomonadales > SZUA-5 > JANNYA01. Next base: position 894 of record JAYTAO010000068.1, read on the forward strand.
CTGCTGTTGCTAATGCCAAACCCGCAAGAGATCACAACTGCGCCAAGTGGCCGCAAAATTTTGGGTAGGCGTCACTAAACGCGCATGGCTTCTCTCATCGTCATTGCGAACGCAGTGACGAGAACGAGGAGAACGACGACATAAACATTCATAGCGCGAATTTGCTGAGGTGCGATAAACTGCCGCTCCGAACCGCGCGAATACAAGTATTTATGGGCGACGTCACGCTGTTACTTGAACGCGCGCGCGGTGGCGATGATTCAGCCTGGGATCAAGCGGTCGCGCTGGTCTATGCTGATCTCAAGCAGATCGCGCGCAGCGTTTTGGGTGGGCGCGCCCAGCAAAGCTTAAATGCCACCAGTTTGGTCCATGAGTGCTATTTGCGCATGGAGCGCGCCGGTGCCGCAGGTGTGATAAATCGCCAGCATTTTTTGGCGCTAGCGGCGCGCGCGATGCGCCAGCTGATGCTCAATCATGCGCGCGATCGGGTGGCGCAAAAGCGCGGTGGGCTAGCGCAACAAACCACGTTTTCTAGTGCCGACGAAGAGTCGAGTGCGGATCAGCAGGCGGAGTATTTGATTGCGCTTAATAGCGCGCTGGATGCGCTAGCGAAAACTGATCTTACCGCCGTGCGGGTGATTGAATGCCGGGTATTTGCCGGCATGACTGACGAGGAGACCGCCAACGCGCTTGAAATTCCGCTGCGCAGTATGCAGCGCATCCAAAGTGCGGCAAAAGCGCAGCTCGCCAAGCTTTTGGCGGACACGCGCTAGTATTGGGGTAGTACGAATTAATGCTAACCACAACCCGAACCGCCGCGATACTTGAACTGCTGGAACCCGGCGCGCTGTTGGGCGGCGCGCTTTTTCGCAGCTTAGTCACGCGATCGGAAGGCAAGCTCGAACTTCCGGTCGGCCATCGTTTTGGGCCTTACGCAGCCTTAAGCGAACTTGGCCGTGGCGGGATGGGCGTGGTGTATTTGGCCGAGCGCGTCGATGGTGAATTCACCCAGCAGGTTGCGATCAAATGCGTGGATGTGGCGCGCGGCAGCGCCAATTTGAGTTTATTTCGCCACGAGCGCCAACTGCTGGCCGAGCTCAAACACCCGCATATCGCCAGGCTCATTGATGCTGGCAGCACCGAGGGCACGCTGTGGTTTGCGATGGAGCTGGTGCAAGGTGATGCTTTCGATGTACACCTGC
>JAYTAO010000069.1:0-2093 GCA_043737435.1 Rhodanobacteraceae bacterium
CGGACTTAAATCCAGTTTGGCACCGGCTGCTTCCAAAACATCGGCGCTGCCAGAATTACTGGAAACCGAGCGATTGCCGTGTTTCGCCACTTTTACACCTGCCGCCGCGCAAACAAAGCTAGCTGCGGTCGACACATTAAAGCTGGAAACGCCGTCGCCACCGGTGCCCACAATATCAAGCACTTCGCCCTCAATCGGCATTGGTACCGCTTCCGCTAGCTCGCGCATCACGCTGGCGGCTGCGGCAATTTCGGTCGCGGTTTCGCCTTTCATGCGCAAGGCCACCAAAAATGCGGCGGTTTTTGCGGGCGTGCTATCACCACGCATAATTTCGCCGACAGCGGCGCGCATGTCCTGCTCGCTTAAATCTTGGCGATCGACTAACTTTTTCAGCGCCAGCGTGATTTGAAACGGCATACCGGCTGGTTTGGTCTGCTCGTTGGGCGCGTTCATGCTGCCTCCGCGATCAAAGTGTGAATTGAGCTGCTAGCGCGCAGAAAATTGCGCAATAGGTTTTTGCCTTCGCGCGTCAAGATCGACTCCGGGTGAAACTGCACGCCCTCGACGCTCAGCGTGCGGTGCCGCAAGCCCATAATTTCGTCCACTTCACCAGACTCGGTTTGCGTCCACGCGGTCATTTCCAAACAATCCGGCAGGCTCGCTTTTTCCACAATCAGCGAGTGATAGCGTGTGGCTTCAAACGGATTGGGCAAGCCTTGGAACACACCTTGATTATTGTGGTGAATCATCGAAGTTTTGCCATGCATCACTTTGCGCGCCCGAATCACGTTACCGCCAAAGGCTTGGCCGATGCTTTGATGGCCCAAACACACGCCAAAAATGGGCACTTTACCCGCCAGCTCATGAATCAGTGCGAGCGAAATACCGGCTTCATTGGGCGTACAAGGCCCAGGCGAAATCACAATTTGCGCGGGTTTTAGCGCCGCGACGTCTGCCACGCTGAGCGCGTCATTGCGATGCACAGCAACTTTTGCACCTAGCTCGCTAAAATACTGCACTAAGTTATAGGTAAAACTGTCGTAGTTATCGATCATTAAAAGCATAGTTGCGCCGTCATGTTGGGCTTCGCGCGTGCAAAATCCGGCGCTAGCCGCTAAGTTAGTCTGTAAAGATAGCGCATCACGGCAGTTTTAGAAAAACAAAGTGAGATAAATAGATGTCAACCGAGCAAAAAATTTCAACCGAGCAAACAAACAAGGCGTTTGCGTGGACGGGCCGCATGGATGCAGCCGAGGGCCCGCGCGCGTTACGCTGGCACCAGCGCGTGCACTGCGTACGGGGCGAAATCGCCACCCCGGCAGTGGCCTTGCTGGGTTTCGCCTGTGACGCCGGTGTCGCGCGCAATCAGGGGCGTGTAGGTGCTGCTACAGGCCCGGCTAGTTTACGCTCGGCCCTGGCAAATATGGCCTGGCAACACGGCGACCGGCCGGTATTTGATGCGGGCGACGTGGTTTGTACAGGCGATGAATTAGAGTCTGCGCAAAGCGCTTTTGGCAGCCAGCTAGCTGAGCTATTGGCGGAGGGCTTTCGGCCAATTGGGCTTGGCGGTGGTCATGAAACGGCGTATGGCGGTTGGCTAGGGCTTGCGGCATTTGCCGCTAAGCAAAAACGCGTGCCGCGCATCGGAATCATCAATTTCGACGCGCATTTTGATTTGCGCACAGCCGAACGCGCCAGTTCCGGCACGCCGTTCAAACAAATCAGCGATGACTGCACGCGGCGCGGCTGGCCGTTTCAATATGCGTGTTTAGGCATTGCCGAAACCGCGAATACCGCAGCACTCTTCAATCAGGCCGGGCGTTTGGGCGTCTGGTGGGAAACCGACAGCGTGACGCAAAATGCCGATAACCCGGAACTGTTGGCAAAGCTGGAGCGTTTTGTGCGCGGTGCAGATTGGCTTTATGTCAGCATTTGTTTGGACGTGTTGCCATCGGCCGTGGCCCCCGGTGTTTCCGCACCGGCGGGATTTGGCATGCCGCTGCCGGTATTGGAAGCGCTGCTGAAACACTTAAAGCAAAGCGGCAAAGTTCGCTATACCGACATCGTTGAGTTAAACCCAAAGTTTGATATCG
>JAYTAO010000070.1:0-2089 GCA_043737435.1 Rhodanobacteraceae bacterium
CCAATGTGTTCAACAATATTGAAAGTTTTGGGCAAGTTTCCGGGCCTATGACGCTGGGCATCGGACGCACGCTTTTTGGCAGTTGGGTGCCGGTTGTTCAACAAAACTTACGCGCCGAAGCCGGGGTTAAGCGGGTCGGCACTGACGCTTTCAGCACCACCATTAACAGTGAAATCAAGGCGTATTTGCGGGTTGAACCCGAGTTTGGCGTCAGCGCCGCCGGTTTTAGCCAATTAAATTACACCTTTGCCGAAATTGATTTAGGCGGGCGTTTGCAGCTGGGGTTGCAGTCCCCGTTCGATACCAACCGCATGGACTACCAAGGCCCGAGCGGCGAAGCGTCCGGCCTTGCCCGTGCCAAGCTGAAATCGCCAATTATTTTGAATGATTTGCTGACCGCGCTACGGGCACTCACCAATTTAATCCCCATTCCCAGCAATTTGGATATCAGCCTGTTTGACATTACCCCCGGCCAACTGCCCTACCCACAAGGCCGTGTGCTGGTAACGCCCAGCCAAGTCACCCAAGCGTGCAGCGCACCGAATCTAAATATTGCCGTCTCAGAATTGCGCAATACGTTTTTGTTTAGCTCCGGTACGTTTGAGATTTATGTGTACCGTGACGGGCAAATCAACGCACCGTTATGGATAAGCCCAGCGCAAAATTTCAGTGTTGGAACAACCAACTACAGCCTGCCAATCAGCCAAATTCAAACCCTCGGCCTGCCCATCACCGGCAATTTGCGCGCCCAGCTGCGTGCGAAATATAGCCTCAATGCCATCAGCCGCTTTTTACCCAGTGCAGCCATGGGCGCGGATTTATTCACCATCAACCCCGCCACACTCAACTGCGGCAAGCTCAACGACACCGGGCAAAACTGGTGCGCCAACGCCACCACCGGCAATTTGCTGTGCCCACAATCCGGCTTTCCAGATCAAGATGGCGATCACGGTCGTGATGCTTTGGCGCGCAATGGCCAGCTGGTCAAAATCGGCGGCGGCGATGCCGGGTTTGACTACACCAAAATCAGCAACAGTGGCAATCCGCTGCCCGCCAGCGCAGCTTTAGGCACCGGCGCAAGCGACTGAGCCTGTACCCGCGACAATGTGTCGGGGCTGATCTGGGAAGTCAAAACCAACAATGCCACCAGCCTGCGGCATATGAATCACACCTACACTTGGTACGACACGAATTCGGCGATTAATGGTGGTAATGCAGGCAGTGTTGGCACTTCAACGACCTGCAACAGCACGCTTGGCCAGTGCAATACCTCAGCGTTTGTCGCGGCGGTGAATGCGCAAGGCTTGTGTGGGTTTAGCGATTGGCGCATGCCGAAGCCGGATGAGTTGATGGGGATCGTGCATTACGGGCGGGCTGTGGCGCCAATGATTGATCCGACTTATTTTGTGAATACTGCTGCTACTGGCAATGCGCAATACGTATGGTCTGGTCGTAATTACGCGCCCAATGCGTCCGCCGCTTGGTTCGTCTTCTTCTACGACGGCAGTGTCAATTAATACAACAAGTCCAGCAGCTACGGCGTGCGGTTAGTGCGAGCCGGACAGTGACTTGAGGCTTTGAAACCTTGCTGTTGCGGTCCTATCTCGCGCCTTAAGGCTAAAGCGTTGTCTGGCGCAGTGAAATGCCTTACATTAGATCTTTCAAAAGCAAGTAATCTGTCATGCAAACCACGCTTCGTGTAAATCCAGAACTCTATCGAGACGCAAAAGCCGCAGCGGCGCGTGAAGGCATCACTTTGACTCGTTTTATTGAGTCCGCGTTGCAAACGCGCCTTAACTTAGGCACCCGCCGAGCGGTCGCGTTGCCCGTTTTCGACAGCGGCACCGGCCGGAATTTTGATGTTATGGCACTCATTCAAGCTGCCGATGCGGATATGGCTCAGGACCAACTGAGAAAAATTTCCGCGCAATGATTGTTATTGATACCAACGTCTTGCTCGCCGCATTTCGCGTCGAGATCTCGACCCACGTCAGCGCTAGGCGCTACTTAGAACAACTGTTACACACTGGGCAAAAGACTTGCATTCCGAACTGCGTGCAAATCAGCTTCATTCGATTGGCAACGCGTT
>JAYTAO010000071.1:0-12789 GCA_043737435.1 Rhodanobacteraceae bacterium
GCAAGTTGCCGCAAGTACCACGACACTAAGCTGTGTGCAAACGGAAACGCCTGCAGGTGCGGCATTGTCTGCGCTAACTTCCACAATCACCTGTCCAGCAGCTGTGGTTGTAGGCGTAGCTCCAACGGCCTTGATCGCGGCCACCGCGATATTAGTTGCAGGCGCAGGAACCGTGCCCGTAACGGTCAATAGCGCAGGTACCGCACCCGGTAGCCTGGCACTCGCGTGTACCGTTCCAGCGGGAGCCTCAAGTTACGCCATTACCGCTGGTGCCAATCGAACCATCACCGCACCTGCGACCCTAGGCGCTAATGCACCGGCGATTGGTGTTAGCTGCACACCCGGTGCTACGGCAACCACAGCGATTGTCTCATGCGTGCAAACGGCGACACCGGCGGGCGCCGCTTTGCCCCCGCTGACGTCGCAAGTCTCGTGCGCAGTTCCGGCGGCGACACCGATTACCGCAAACACCCCGCCCGGTGCAGTAACACTGCCTAGTTATGTCACACCGGGCGCTAGCAGCAGTTCGACCACACTTGGCTTTAGCATTAGCGGCGGCAATGGCACGATGAGCTGTGTTGTTTCTGGCGCAGGATATTCGATAGCACCAGCAAACCCGGTGCCGGTAACAGTTGCGGGTCCAAACGTGGTGACTGTTACCTATACCGGTTCGGTGGCGGGTACCTTTGGTGGTGGCTTGACCTGCACATCCGACGCGCCAGCAACTGGCGGGCCATTTGTCTACACACTTAGCACCACAGTTAACGGCGTCGCAACGGCGCCGATACAGGTTCCTGCACTTGACAATATCAGTCTGATGTTGTTGATTGCTGGTTTCCTCGGCTTTGGCGTGGTGCTGCTCGGCCGCCGTCCGGCATAGGACTTATCTTTAAAAGTATTTAAAAAAGGGCGCTTCGGCGCCCTTTTTTTGTTCTGGATCAGAGGCTTACGAAAACTAGGTATGATTCCGGTGCGCCTGCACCCGAGGGTTTATCACGGCAAACCAAAGCGGTGGCACCAACGCCAGCAGAAACATAGACGCATAGCCGCCGGGCAGCTGCGGACTGGCGTCGTAGTGCAACAAGGCTTGATATCGGCGGCGTGGGTTTTCATGGTGATCAGAATGCCGCTGCAGCTGAAAAAGCAGCAAATTCGTCAACAAATAGTTCGAATTCCAAGAATGAAGATGGGTCGTGCGCTCATAGCGACCACTGTCAAGCTTTTGTCTTTCCAACCCATAATGTTCGACGTAGTTAATTATTTCCAAGGTGACAAAGGCAACGATACTTTGCACCAAAAAAAACAGAGCGCCCGCCCAGCCTAGCCAAATCATAAAGCTAATGCACATCAACGCACTCAAACCGTGCCAAAGCAGAAGCTCATTGCGCCAATGCCACAGCGGCAAATTTAGTTTTCTTAGGCGCGCGCCTTCAAGTCGAAACGCCGCAACCACGTTGCGCGGTACCGATTGGCTAACAAAACGATACACGTTGACGCCAAATTGCGCCGAGGACGCGTCTTCGGGTGTCGAGACGTGCACATGATGGCCGCGCACGTGCTCAACTTTAAAGCCGCCATAGCAGACGCTTGCAAGCAAAATGCCGCCCGCCGCCTGCTCAAACTTACTCGACTTATGAATTAACTCGTGTGCGACGTTGATTGCGACGATACCGCCAACGACACCCTGCGAAAGTAGCCAACCGAGGCTGCCGCCTAAGGCTAACTTGGCCTCGACAAAATACTTTCCTGAAAAATAAAGTGCAGCAAGATAAACAGGCACGCAAAGCAGCGTAAGCACACGGTAATACTGTTGCGCTTCCAGTGCCGCCAATTCACTTTGCAATGGGTTTCGATTATCGCGCCCAATAATATAATCAGCTACCGGCAGGAGCACAAATAGGACGAACAACGGCAACCATGCAGCAAGATTAGGCATCCCATAACGTTGCCCAAGCCACGCCGCAAGAGGCATCATCAAGGGAATAGAAAAAATAGCAAGATATCCAACCGCCTTCCACCGCATAGTAAACATCCTTAGTTCGAGCTAAGCCCATAATTATCGAAAAAATATCAGCGCAACATCACTAAGCTATCGTAACGCGCATCCTTAAGGTGACTTTCATGGCGTTTGACTTAAATCGAATGCTAAAACCACAAAGCGTGGCGCTCATAGGTGCAAGCGCTGATCCGGCATCAATCAGCGGGCTGGTGGCGCACAACGTATTGGCGCAGATGGGCGATTCGGCGCTACCAGAAATTCACATCGTCAATCCGCACCATCAGCTGCTGTACGGACAAGCTTGTCTAAGCGACATCATGGCGCTGCCATTGGGTGTGGATTTAGTCATTATCCTGACACCGTGGGCGGCGACTCCCGACTGTTTAGAAGCCCTGGCAAGCCGCGAAATTGGCGGCATCGTGTGCGTCAGCATTGCCACCGAAAGCAGCATCGCGGGCATGCTCTGGCAATCGCGCAAAAGCCTACTCGCGAAGCTTAGGCGGCAATTGTCGCGCTTAGGCCTGGGCTTTATTGGGCCTTCAAGTTTTGGGCTACAGCTGCCACATGTGGCACTTAACGCTTCGTTGATACCGGCCTTGGCGCGCTCAGGCGGCGTCGCGCTAATCAGCTATTCTGAAGCCGTCGGCGGTGCAGTCGCGGAATATTGCACAGAACAAGGGCTTGGGCTACGTGCACTGATTACTGTAGGCGACGCTATCGATATTAACGCGGCCGAGCTTCTCGACTACTTTGCCAAAGACGCCAATACGACCACGGTGCTATTGCAGCTACCTCAGTGTGCAGTTGAAGCGGCGGCACTAAAGCAAGAACTGCTTTCCGCATTGCGCGCCTGCGCGCAGCGTAAGGCTACCGTCGTCTGGCTGAGTGCGCATGATTCAAGTGTTGCCGAATCGCTAAGCGATGGGATTACCGAGCGCGACATTTTGCGTCAAGGTGCACTTGCCGTCACCCATCTTGAAGGCTTTTGCGAGGCCGCACATTTAAAACAGTTTGCCGGCCTGTCTGCCCCGCTTAGCGCGACCGGAAAGCTGGTACTGACGGGCAATAGCTCGGCACTATTGAGCCTGTGCGTGCAAGCCGCCAAAGCGAGCGGCTTTGAGTTGCCCGCGCTGCCCGCAACGCTCGTACGGCGTTTACGCGCATTCGTTGCGGCACGCAGCATTATCAGCAATCCGCTTGACTTAGGCCGGGATGCCAACCCAACGCGTTACCGGCAGGTAGCACATGCACTGGCGAGTTTTTCCGACGCACCACTATTTTGCCATCATCCAAATGCATTTTCTGACGGCTATGAGATCGCTCAAGCACTGTGTCTTGAAGCTGCAGTGACGGCAACTAACGCCGAGCAAATGCGAATCGCAATATTTACCGGTCAGGCGCAGGCACCGGCGCGAGCGCTACTCCGAAACCAGGGTTACGCCACCTTCGACGCGCCAGCAACGGCAATGCGATCCTTACGCATGCGCGAACATTTAGACGAAATTCGCGCGGCTTCCAGGGGCTATCAGCGGCCCGCCGCACCGCCAGGTCACCCGATCGGGCAAATGCTAATTAGCGCTAGTGGCATCAGCATGGTTCTGCGCGATATTCAAAGTGCGGACGAGGCCGAACTGCAACGCGGTTTCCTACGTTTGAGCGCAGACGAAGTACGCATGCGCTTTATGTATCCGTTAAAAGCATTAACGCAAGAGCTTGCGGTACGGCTAACTCAGCTTGATCCAAACCGCGAAATCGCCCTGGTATTAGCGGCCCCCGCCCCGGTGGGTGAGGCACAAATTTATGCCGTGGTACGCGCATCACGCACGCCCAGCTACCGGCATCGAGTCCGTACCGATGCCGAATTCGCGATCGTGATTCCACAAGCGCTTTCCGGCCAGGGCTTGGGCAAAAAACTAATGAATGAGCTGATTCAGCGCTGCCAAGCGGCAGGCGTTCGTAGCCTTTGGGGTGACGTGCTGGCGGAAAACGCCGTTATGTTGTCACTGGCGCGCAAATTGGGGTTCGCCGTGCAAAAACATCCGGATGCGGAGTTTGGCGGCGGCAACTTGGTGCGCGTGGTACGTTCAATTTAGAGGTTCCCTTTAATTATTTGACGCGCTTGATGTTTTGGCATAGGCTTTCGGCATATGCCATCAAATTGGACAAACACCATGCCGCAAGAACGCACCGCATCGCTGTTTCGCAACGGCCGCAATCAAGCGCTCCGCATCCCGCGTGAATTCGAGTTTGAAGGCACTGAGGTTGTGCTTCGCAAGGAAGGTACGCGGTTAATTATAGAACCTGCGCTAACGAAGCACCCATTTTTAAAGTTCCTAGAAAATCTCGAACCAATGGACGAATCTTTCCCTGAAATTGAAGACTTACCCCTTGTTGATCGAGACCTATTTTGAGTTCAACTAGCGATAAGTTGTCTCGACTGAAAGCAAGACATCGTTATTTGCTCGACGCAAATACAATCTCGTCATTGGTACGCCAACCGACGGGGCCAGTCTATCAAAAGTTATCTGAGTTTGGCTTTGAAGCGGTTTGCACAAGCATTATTGTCGCTGCAGAAATCCACTTCGGGCTGGCGAAGAAGCGCTCAGAGACACTAAGTAATAATGTCAAATTGATCATGTCGTATTTCGACGTGCTCGGCATGGAGGCACCTGCAGAGCTGCACTATGCTGAAATACGGTTTGAACTTGCGCGAATCGGCCGACCTATAGGGTCGAACGACTTATTTATCGCCGCGCACGCACGCGCCCTCAATCTGACCCTCGTCAGCAATAATATCCGCGAATTTGAGCGGGTGCCGGGCTTGAAATTAGAAAATTGGTTGGCTTGATTCGCAAACGCGGTTAACGCCCGCGCGCAAATAGTCGATCCAAATCCCCCTGCCCTAATTGCACCCAGGTCGGACGACCGTGGTTACACTGCCCGGAGCGCTCAGTGCTTTCCATGTCGCGCAACAAGGCGTTCATCTCTGGGATCGTCAAACGTCGGTTTGCCCGAACGCTAGCGTGGCATGCGATATTCCCCAGCACTTCATCGCTGACCGCTTGCAGGCGCGCCGCACTTTGATGCTGCACTAAATCCGCGACCAGATCCCGCGTTAACGTATCTAAATCTAGATCTTGCAACAAGCTGGGCACGCGGCTCAAACGCACACTTTCCGGGCCTGCGCGCAGCAGCGTGAATGATAAGGAATCTAATAAATCACTGTGGTCTTCTACGGCCTGCGCCTCACGCTGGCTGACCGAAAAACTGATCGGCACTAATAAAGTTTGCGCACTTAAGGAATGCGTGCTCAATGCCGCCTTCATCCGTTCCAGCGTAATGCGCTCGTGGGCCGCGTGCATATCGACAATAACTAAACCGGCGTTATTTTGCGCCAAGATAAAAACCCCGTGCAGCTGCGCGAGCGCATAGCCTAGCGGCGCATCAAGTTGAGCCACTGGATTCGTCTGGCTTACCAAATTCGGTGCCAGCGCTGTGCTGACGTCGTAACGCGACATCGGCGTGCTATCGCGCAATCCACCGTCGTGCAAGAAGTGCGGCGCGTCGGCGGGCGCGGCGGGCGGCCCATACAGCGTCGCTAGCGCGGCAAGCGAGGTGGTACTAGCACCCGCTGATTGAAAGCGGTTCCAAGTGAACGCGGACGAGGCACCCTGCGATACCGCATTGGGCAACATCAGCCGACCCTGCTCCGGATTCAGCAGCGCCGCAGGTAAACCAGCAGGCACCGCCGCTGTCAAACCCGCGCGGGTGTCTTTGAGCGCCACATGCAGCGTGCGAAAGACAAAATCATGCACCAGCCTGCCATCGCGAAAACGCACTTCCGACTTCGCCGGATGCACATTCACATCGACCCGCGCGGGGTCAAGCGTTAAAAACAGCACGTAGGCCGGGTGGCGCCCGTGGAAAAGCACGTCCGAGTAGGCTTGACGCACTGCGTGTGTCACCACCCGGTCTCGCACCGGGCGCCCGTTGACATAAAAATATTGCTGATCCGCCTGCGCGCGTGCTGCTGTGGGCAAGCCCAAGCGCCCATAGAGGCGCAAGCCCGCCAGGGATTCGTCCAACGCGATGGAAGCGGCTTCAAAATTCGGGCCGAACACACTACGCAGCCGGTCATCTGGACGCGCTGGAGCTTCATCCATGCCGGCAAGCTGCAGCTTTTGCGGCGCATACACGCGCTCGCTTTTGCCATTGTGGCTCAGGCGAAACTCAACTTGCGGATAGGCCAAGGCAATCGTGTGCAGCGCATCCTCGATATGACCAAATTCGGTACGTTCGGCTTTTAAAAACTTGCGCCGCGCCGGTATGTTGTAAAACAGCTCCCGCACATCAATGCGCGTGCCGTACGGCATCGCATGCGGCTCTGGCGAATCCAACTTTGAAGCGTCCGCGTTCACCAGAAAACCATGTTCGGAACCCGCAGTGCGCGAAGCCAAGGAAAAGCGTGAGACCGAAGCGACGCTGGGTAAAGCTTCACCGCGAAAGCCAAAACTCAGCACCTGCTCCAAATCTTCTAAGCTGTGAATTTTACTGGTCGCGTGGCGCGTCAAAGCCAACAGCAACTCATTCGCAGGTATGCCCGCGCCGTTATCGCTAATGCGAATTCGCCGTGCGCCACCGCCTTCAATGTCGATTTCAACGCGCGTGGCCCCGGCGTCCAGACTATTTTCTACCAATTCTTTGAGCACCGACGCGGGCCGTTCGACGACTTCGCCCGCGGCAATTTGATTGATCAGTACATCCGGCAAGCGTTTGATTGACACGAAGTCAACTCTAGTTCGTGGCTGCAGTGTGCCGCGCGAAAACTGCGTCTAGCTCCGCAACCCAATTCGCAATCGCTTGCGGTGATGCGAAACTGGCTTCTAGCGAATTGCGTGCCAAGGTATAGGCGTGGCTTGCGTCTAGATCAAGTGCGGCAAAGGTTTCAACAAAATTTTGCAGCAAATAACCGCCAAAATAGGCCGGATCGTCGGAATTAATTGTGGCTTTTAAACCCGCGTCCAAAAGTTGCTTCAAATTGTGCTGCGCTAAGTCGGGGAAAACGCACAGCTTGACGTTGGATAGCGGGCAAACGGTCAATGCCATCGCCAAAGCACGCACTCTACGCGTCAACGCTTCAGATTCCAAAATTCGCACGCCGTGATCGATGCGCTCGACTTTTAATATATCCAAAGCGCTTTCAATATAGCTCGGCGGGCCTTCTTCACCCGCGTGCGCGACGATATGTAAGCCCAGCTCCCGACACTGCGCAAAAAGCCGCGCGAATTTTTCTGGCGGATGACCAGCTTCGCTAGAATCTAGTCCAACGCCAATAAACTGCTCGCGGTAGGGCAATGCCGCAGCAAGCGTGGCGAATCCTTCTGCTTCGCTTAAATGCCGCAAGAAACATAAAATTAGGCTCGCACTGATGCCCGTCTCAGCGCCAATTTCTTTGATCGCGCGCGTCAATCCGGCAAATACCACGCCGATGTCAACGCCACGAGCGGTATGGGTTTGCGGGTCAAAAAAAAGCTCCGCGTGCCGCACATTTTCCGCCGCCGCCTTGCGCAAATAAGCCGCGGTCATGTCAAAAAAATCCTGCTCAGTTAGCAGCACGCTGGCGCCAGCATAGTAAATATCTAAAAACGTTTGTAAATCGGTGAATGCGTATGCCGAGCGCAAGGCTTCAATACTTGGATACGCTAAAGTCAAACCATTGCGTTTGGCGAGCGCAAATATGAGTTCAGGCTCAAGCGAACCTTCAATGTGAATATGCAGCTCTGCTTTCGGCATCTCTGCGAGTAGGGTTAAAAGCTTCGGAGCAAGTATGGACATAAATTGAGCTCAGCCAAAAACAAAAGCTGACGTTACTATTTTTGCGCGCCGATGGCGAACTCGTGGCGCACCGGGGTGCGATTCAAAATGATGTGGAAAAGTGGCGTTTCCATCTAGTGCCACCTCAAACGTCAAGATTGCTTCGCCACGCTCGCAATGACGAATTTAAGATCAGGCCAAACAATCGACTGAACGAGCCCGCGCTTGCAATAAACTCAGCTGAACACGACTCGGTGTCGCGCTGACATTGAATAGCGGCTCCAACATCACCCCATTAGACTTCTGTCACGCTTTGGTCACACACGTTGTTTGTTACATGCATTATTGATTCAGTATCAAAATCGTTTTTCCCGCGAACGCGCCAATTCAGTTTTCGTAAGTTTTGCATTGAGTAAGCTTTGCGGTTTCCGCCTGGATTACCGCTTTAGCGGGGAAAACGAACGCGACACTGAGCAATCGCGTTGTACACGCACAAATGCTCTATCACCCGGAGGATCGCCGCCACCGTGAATAACGAAATACTTTCTGACGTGCGCTGGTGGCGCTACACCTATCGTGTTCCGATGCTGATCTGGCATATCGCGGTGCATTTGCCGATCACTTTGATCATGATTAATCCGATTACGGCGCGTGTTTACCTGGCTGGTGAACGCTTGGACTATCGCATGGTGCGGTTTTGGCAGGGCAATCTGATGCGCATTTTCGGCTTTCGCTTGCGCAAGTTTGGACAAGCGCATCCAGGCGCATGTCTAAGCGTTGCCAATCACGTCAGCTGGCTGGACATCACGCTGATCCACAGCCAACGCGTCGTGCATTTTGTCGCAAAGTCAGAAATTTCACGCTGGCCATTTATTGGTTGGATGGCGCGGCGCGCTGGCACTATTTATCACCGTCGCGGCAACACCGATTCACTCTCGGCGGTAGCTCAACTCATGGTAGAGCGTATGCGGGCCGGTGAATCAGTGGGCGTATTTCCTGAAGGCGGCTCCAGCACCAGCTTTGTCGTACGCACCTTCCATGCGCGCATTTTTCAACCACCTGTGGAGGCAATGGTGCCGGTACAACCCATTGCGCTGCGCTATTCTCGCGATGGTGCGCTGGCACACAGCGTGCCGTTCCGTGTCAACGAGGGATTTTTGAGCAACTTTTTACGCCTTCTGGGTGAGTCCGGGGGCGATGCAGAAGTGCATTTTTTAACCATCGTGCCGGTCGCAGCGAACGCGCGTCGGGCGCTCGCAGAATTGTCCAAAAATGCTATTGCGCTGGTGGTCGGCGCTAATGCAGACGTCCCGGAAAATATGGCTCGCCAACCCAGCTTAGCAAGCTGTCCGGAAAACACTTTGAGTGCCAAGTCTTGAAACGTTCCTACGCGCCGGGCGGCTGGCTTAAAAATCCGCATTTACAAAGTGTTCTGGCAAGTTCAGGCTTGCGTGGCTTCCAGGCGCGTCGACGCTTCCCCGCGTTTTTAACTGCGGAACGCGAAATAATGCTCGATTGCGGTAACGGCGTTACCCTTTCAGGCTTATTAGCATTGCAGCCTGGTGGCGCAAGCATTCCTTCGCGCGGCCTGGTCATCATGATTCACGGCTGGGAAGGCAGCGTGCGCTCAAGTTATTTAATTTCTACCGGTGGACATCTATTTAGCGATGGTTTTGATGTATTCCGGCTCAATTTGCGGGACCACGGCGATACCCATAAACTTAATAGGGAGCTGTTTCATTCATGTCGTTTGGATGAAGTGGTGGGCGCAGTGCAAGCGATTTTGCAGCAAGTACCGCACCGCAGAGCGATCATTGGCGGCTTTTCATTGGGCGGCAATTTTGCGCTACGGGTGGCGCGCGCCATTCCGGACGCTTTTCAGTTCGTATTTTCGGTATGCCCGCCATTAGTCCCAAAGCGTTCGCTTGAAGCAATTGAAGTCGCACCCTGGTTTTATCAAGCTTATTTTTTGCGTAAGTGGACCTCGTCGTTGCGGCTAAAAGAAAAGCTATTTCCTGGCCATTTTAATTTTGCCAGTTGGAAAGGCATGAACCTGCGTGAATTGACCGAGGCACTGATTTTAGAACACACCGATTATTCAAGCTTTGATTCGTATTTGGACGGCTATTGCGTGGGCTTTGATCGACTAAAAACGCTTCACGTTCCCACGCTGCTGATTGCCTCGGTCGATGATCCGGTAATTCCCGTTGACGATTTTTACACCTTGGAACGGCCAGCGTCGATGGCAATGGAAATCTTAGAGCGCGGTGGACATTGCGGCTTTTTGCTTAATGCAAAATTGGAAAGTTACATTGAGAAACGCATCAGCGCGGCGTTAGAACATTTTTAAGTCCACAATCCGCGCAAAAATTCGTGCCTCCGATCTAGCTCAAAAACTAGCCACGCAAACCTAAAGACTTGATCCAATGTTGAAAGAACTACGTTCGCACCTGAGTGCTGGCCGCTACGCACAGGCAGTAGAAATTGCCGAAATCCTTTTAGCACAAGCACCTGAGAACATTGATGCGCTGCATCTGGGCGCAATAGCGCATGCACGCATGGGCCACGCGCAGCAAGCGCAGGATCTATTTGAGCGCGCGTTGCTGGTAGCACCGGAAGATCCAATCTTGCACATGAATTTTGCGCAATTGCACTTGGCTAAGGGTGATTTAGCACGCGCAAAAGGGGGCTACAAGGCCGCATCCATGTTAAATCCCAATTTGAGTGTGGCGCATTCAAGCTTAGGCAATATTGCCGCCATCGGGGGCGACGTTAGTGGCGCAGAAGAGCTTTATCTGACTGCTTTACGCGCTGATCCAAACTCCTTGCCGGCCTTGTTAGGGCATGGGCATTTGCTACTTGACCGGGGCGATCTAACGACCGCCCAAACCGTAGCCCGGCAGGCCGCGAAAGTGGCACCGCAAGACGCACGTGCGCAGGCGCTAATCGGACGCGCATTTTTAGACGCGGGGCACACTGATTTCGCGATTCAGGCTTTTCAAAACGCCGTGAAAATCAAGCCGCAATTTTTTGCAGCGCGCGTGATGTTGGCGCGCGCGCTGATGTTACGCGGCGATCTCCAAGGCGCAGAAACGGAGCTGACGTTGGCCGCGCAAACTGCACCCAGTGACATCACCTTGAAATTGGTGCGCGCAGAACTGTACACAAAAACGCTCCGGCATCAATTGGCCGCTAATGATTTAGATGAAATTTTAACTGTCACGCCGCTCATCACGGCGTTGCGGGCGCGTGTGGGCTTATATTTTAGTAACGGCGAGCTTAACGCTGGCTTGGAACTGCTCAAATCAGCGTGTCTAGATCGCCCAACGGACTGGTTACTAAATCACGCGCTGCTCGGCTATTTACTGGATTTTGGCCGCTCAGCTGAGGCGCGTGCAGAAGCATTAAGCTGGACCGAGCGTGCGCCGAAATTTGCACCCGCTTGGATGCACCTAGCTAGTATTGATGAGGGCCAGGGTGAATTTGATGGCGCGCGCGATGCTGCAGAAATCGCTATTGGGCTTGACCCAGATCTTGCGCAGGTCAAGTTAATCTTGGCGCGTGCGCGCTTGCGCGCAGGCCGACCCGGTGATGCGCAAACGTATTTAAACAGCCTGCTCGCCAAGAACTGCACATCGGAACAGCGCGTTGAGGCAATGGGCTTGCGTGGACGAGCGCTGGATGCACTTGGACAAAGAAATGAAGCGGTAATTAGCTGGCAAGAGGCAGCTGCGCTCAAACCTGATGCGCTACGCGCGAACGACCCCACGCTACCGCGCTTGAGTAAGGTGGTCGCGCTTGCCGCCGCACGTTCTGAACTGCCCCCACTATCCATCCCAGAAAATCAAGCGCCGCAAGTAATTTTTCTTACTGGACTACCCATGTCGGGTGTGGAATCCATCGCGTGGTGGCTGGCACACGCGCCACAAACTATCGTGCTCAATGACCGGTTCTCGGTCGCTACGCCCGCGGCGCGCCAAGATTTTCTAAACACCGTGGGCGAAGATCGTTTGGAAATTAACTTCACTGCGTCAGAGCTGGAGCACGTGCGTTCGCGTTATTTTAAAGCGCTGCGGCGTGCGCTTGGGAAAACTGCCGCCAGCGTCAAATTGGTGGTTGATTGGCTGCCGGTGTTAGATATTCGACAATATCGAGCGTTGTCTCGGGCACTGCCCGATGCCCGCTGGTTGCACGTTGAACGTGACAGCAGAGACGTCCTGCTTGGCGCACTTATGACTGGCTCAAATATGTTGCCGATACACCGACTTAATGATGCCGCGCTGTTATTGGGTGAGCACGCTGCCCATTTAACTGCAGTGGCAAAAGAACATAGTGCGCAGGAATTTCGCTTCGCCTTTGGCAGCGCCAAAGGCGAGCACACCCGCTTGGGTGAATGGCTGCAATCGTTGGGCCTACAAGGCGCGTCGGAAGAACGATGGGCGATGGCTAACCTGAGTCTAGGCGGTTTGCCCGCCTATTTCCCGGCTAAGCGTTGGCAGGCATTTGAAACGTCTTTGAAATTAGCTTTTGGCGCATTGTAAGTGTTTACCGGCTTAGTTGAGTGCATGGGCAAGCTCGCCAGTTTGCAAAACAGTGCTGGCGAAAGCGGCGACATTCGAATACGCATTGAAGTGGATGCGCTTGCCGCCAGCTTTGATGCGACGGGTTTTTGTGCCGATGTCGGTGAGGGCGATTCAATCAGCGTTTCAGGCGTGTGTTTGACCGCACTTGCGATAACTTCGAGCGGGTTTTCCGCAGATGTATCAAACGAAACCTTGCGGCTTACCTCGCTTGGACAGCTTATAGTGGGTGCAAGCGTCAACTTAGAAAAAGCTTTGCTGCCAAGTTCACGTTTAGGCGGACATTTTGTCAGCGGCCATGTCGATGGTCTAGCTCAAGTCATAAGTATTCGCCATGACTCACGATCGCAACGTTGGGAATTCGCCGCTCCAGAGTCGTTGATGCGTTTTATCGCA
>JAYTAO010000072.1:0-5271 GCA_043737435.1 Rhodanobacteraceae bacterium
GCGAACGAGGCGATAGGAGCTGTAGTCAACGCCAGCAACGCGGCGGGTCAGGGTTTTGCGGATAAACATGCGCGACCCTAGCACAAAAATAGCAAGAAAAAACCGTCGTCTAGATAATTATGGCACTACCGTAGGAATTGGGGATTTCGCGAAGATGGGCTAGGTTTGGACGTGATTGCAGAAGGCATCGAAACCGAAAGCCAACGTAGACAGTTGTTGCGATTAGGCCTCAGCCTAGGGCAAGGGTTTTTGTTCGCCAAGCCTTCCAACCTTGAGCAGCTTTGCGAACAGCAAACTTCTATGGCGCTGACTATTTCAGATTAGCTCGTTGCCTTATTCTTGCGATCCGGTCCGGTCTTTTGCCTGCGAGTCGTACTCGCGCATTGACCGTTCAAATTTTGTTGCGGTCGGGCCAATCAACGGGCGATAAAGCCAACGCAAAAGCCAGCCCGGCAACCATTGCCCGCGCTCCTCGAATGCAACGCGCGCCCTGGGGTGCACCATGAATCGCAATCCGTACGGCATGTAGTTGGCACTGCCACGCCAAAATTCGATGCGGTTGAGGTGCTTTACGCTTTTATAGCCGTAGTGGTAAGGCGCAATCAGTCGCAGCGGTGCGCCGTGTTCGATGCCCAGCGCTTGCCCATTCAAGCGATCCGCGAGCAATACATTTGGGGCCAACAAGTCTTCCAGCGGCAAACTGGTGCGAGCACCATCTTGGCCGCGCAAGACCACAAAATTGGCCTCCGACATTGCACCGGTCAGCGGGACGATGAGCTGAGCGTAAAAGTCGGCAAAGCGATAGCCACTCCACAGCAGATCTCGTCGCGTCCAGGTCGTTACGCAATGAAAGTCACTGCATTGGTCAACGCGCGGTAGCCTTTTTAGCTCCTCGCCTAGTTCAACCGGCGTTTCGATGTCGCCAGTAATTTGCAACTTTACGTATTCGGTAATGGCCGGAAAACGCAGCGCAAACGGCGTTAAACCGAAGCGTGGAAACTGCGCAATATCAAATTGCCCAGGCGGCAGTTTGTTGGCGCTCATCATCTCTAGCCGCAGTGCCAGCGCACAAAGTCTAGCCTTCCTCTTCGGGCAAAACGCGAATTAAACCTTCCTGCGCGGTGGATGCCACCAACACGCCTTCGCGCGTGTAAATACTGCCGCGCGACAAACCGCGCGCGCCCTCGGCGCTAGGGCTGTCACAGGAATACAGCAGCCAGTCGTCAATCCGGAAGGGGCGATGAAACCACATCGCGTGATCCAGACTCGCCATTTGTACGTTGGGCTGCAGATAGGAAACGCCGTGCGGAAACGTCGCCGTGCCTAATAGATGAAAATCGCTGGCGTAGGCCAGCATGCTTTGATGCAACACTTCGTCATCACCGATTTTATCAATCAATCTAAACCACACGTGCTGAAATGCAGGGCGTTTTGGCCGCTTCAGCTCGTCGCGCGGGTAGACATGGCGAAACTCGAATGGGCCTTTAGAGCTCAGCCAGCGCGCTTGTTTGGCGCTGACTTTTTCCATCAAGCTCGGATCGATTGGCTCGGCCTCGGCCAAATCTTCCGGCGGCGGCACATCGGGCTTGCTGAGCTGGTGGCTCATGCCAGTTTCGCGCACCTGGAAGGATGCCGCTAAGCCAAAGATCTGTTGGCCGTGCTGAATCGCGGTCACGCGGCGGGTGGAAAAGCTTTTACCATCACGCGAGCGCTCAACCATGTACACAATCGGTGCTTCAATATCGCCAGCACGCAAAAAATACGCGTGTAGCGAATGCACATGGCGATCAGGTGTGACGGTGCGCTGGCAGGCCGCTAAGGCTTGGCCGAGCACCTGGCCACCAAAGACGTATTTGGTGCCGATGTCGCGGCTTTGCCCGCGAAACAAATCAGCCTCCAACTGCTCCAATGCCAATAAGTCAATCAATTCAAGCACTAAGGGATGCTGGCTCACGAGTTTATCTCCACGCGTATCTCATCAAAAGTTGTAGCAACAGGGTGGGGTGAGGCAGTGGGCAATTGCTCACGTGCAATCAAGGTGGTGCGCATGCCTGCGCTGCGCGCGGCGTCTAACTCGGCTTGAATGTCAGACAAAAATAAGATTTCTGTTGGCATTAAGCCTATTGCGCGTGCGATAGTTTTGTACGAGTCCGCTTCACGCTTCGGGCCCGAGGTGGTATCGAAATAGCCCAGAAAGCATGGCGTTAAATCGCCCGCGTCGGAATACTTGAAAAACAATTTTTGTGCCGCGACTGAGCCGGAGGAGTACACGTACAGCAGCAAACCTGAGGCAGCCCAGCTGCTTAATCGTGCGGCCACTTCCGGATAAACGTGCGCGGTGAAAGCACCGGCCTGATAGCCCTGCTGCCAGATCATGCCTTGCAATGCTTTTAGCGCGGTGTGCTTGCGATCTTCTCGAATCCAAGCCAAAAGCGCCTGAGTAATCGCGCCTAAGTTTGAAGATGCAACACCAATTTCGCTCGCAATCGCATCCAACGATGGCTTGACCGCAGCATCATGGGCGTGCGTAATTACAAACTCAGGCAGTGTCTCGGCAGAATACGGAAACAATACTTGGTGGACGAAATGGATTGAGCTGGTGGTGCCTTCAATATCGGTCAAAATAGCGCGTAGGGTCATGGTGGACTGCAAAATTTTCCAGCCTGCAACTATAACAACTCCGGTGATCGCGACGCGGCAAACAATTTTGCAGAAATCCGGCGGTGGTGTTTCGAAAATCAAGCATCTCAATCACGCTGCACTTGCTATTATTTCGACCTCAACCGCAGCAATTTGACTAGTCGCCATACAAACCCACGTCAACCCGCTCAAACCCTTGGCTGCCTTATCCCTGTTGTTGCGGTTGGCAGCCGCGCCGCTGCTACAGGCGCATGGCTTAGGCAATGTGAACGTGCGCGGCGCACCAAGCGGCGACGGTGGAAGGTTGCGCGACGAGTCCGATGAAGAGAGGCAAGCTGCTGAAGACGCACCGCGGTCGCCCCCATACTCGAAATACTCCTTGACCGCATATGGCAGCGCCTTCTCACCCTTGAAGCCGATAATCTCTTCCATACCAAGCGCGTACAGAAGGCAGTTGTAAAGCGTGCTCTTACCGCTAGAGTTACTGGCCCGAATGATTGTTAAGTTTCTTTCGAAGCCAAATGCAAAACCGAAGTCACCGTTTTCAGTGATAGCAAGGAACTTGATTGCTCGAATAATCATATGTTGCTCCAGCTTTTGGCGACTACTTCAACCATAGCCTCAGTGATGCCTTTCCCAATTTTCGCAAGAGCTGACTTTTCAGCAGCGAAGATGTTCGGTACGTCCATAACGTCTTTTGCCAACACCGTTCCCTCGTCAGTCAATTCATAGCCGGTACGTACCTGCCTAAACAGGCGCTCGGCGATCGGCGATCGCAAAACGGATCGCGATGGCGAGTGCAGGGTCGAAACCCCACGCGGGAACGTGAAGCACTCCACTGTTTGCCGCAGTAACAAGTTAATCAGTTCGTGAGCGCAACTTCAGTGCCCAATTAAATAATTGCAATCGACTTAACTTGGAGCGCCCAGCTCTCGAGGCAAGATGCAACACCAGTACAATTTGGCAAATCTTAGGGGTCGATGCTCGGCAAGCACTGGCGCCGGCCTGCGCTGAAATTTTAAGAATGTGACGGGATCACTCATAATCAAGCTCACAGACCGCAAGCCAACGCGCAACCATGTGTCGCGCTGCCTGACTTGCAAGCGTTTCATTAAACTCTGGGGCCAGCTCACTCGTTATTCGCCGCTCCAGGCCATCACGAATCTGATCAGTCAAAGCGTCCGCAGTTCCAGACCAAGTATTAGATTTTTCAATCACATACTTCTCAAACTCGTTGATAAGTCGCACTAGGCGAAAATGAACAACCGGATAAGAATCTGAGATTGTTTTGAAATAACCGTCTCCTTGCAAAAAATTCTCAAGCGTGAGTTGCTTCAGCTGTTGAATGAGCGCTTCAAAGGTAGCAGTCGACTGCTTTGGTGCAAGACGAAGCCGACACTTATGTTCGACGTTGTTTTCGAAGTCTTCTCGTGCTCCAGTAAGAGTTGCTAAAACAGGCGCAACTCGATCCAAGATAAGTGCTTGGCCGCTTGCAGATAAAATCTTGTTGATTTCGACGAGGTAATTGTCGCCATCATAAAGCAGCACCGTAAAATCATCCGACAAGAAAGGAAGCTTCCACGTACGAACAAGCGCTTCTTTTGTTCGCGTGTGGGCAGGCAAATCGTTTTTATCAAATTCGGGGGTAACAAACACCCAGTGATTTAACTTCGTGGTACCTAGTCGAGCCAGCAATTGTGCTCCGTAGGTTTTCAGCTTACCGAGGTCTTCGGTAATCTTGTCCCGCTGCTTCTCGTAAAGTTCCTTACGCTCATAGTGCTTGTTGGGGCAGTAGCCCTGAAACGCCCAGCCAGTATTGAGCGTGAAGCCTTCAAGACCAAAGTCTCCTGGCGATGCTGGCATTGACTGATAGTCTTGCGCTTTATACTTTTGTTTGAAAACAAGCTGACAAAGTTCTTCCCAGGTGCCTCCGTTGTACGCGCCAAATTTTGTTTTGAACATCTGTGCCTATGCTCTGAACCAACGCCAACGGTGAAAGATTAGCTTATGCCTGATAGCTGTAGAAAAATTTTCCTGCGTTAAGGCAATACCTTCTAGCTTAGCCCCGGCGCGAAAGGTCAACGATAGCGATTTCAAAGCCACCATTTGCGCGATTTACAGCGCGGTCTAACCTGCGGCGGCAGCGGGAGGTTGCACGATCACCGCAACCAAGGCGGCAGATAGCAACTACAACGCGGCGAGCAGTGCGGCGCTGGCGATCTTGGATGAAAGAATGTTTAGCAACGGCTTTGAGCAGCCCGTGCCGTAGTTCATGCGGGCGAGGAAACGGGACACGCATTTTCCACAACCAGCTTTCGCCACGTCACCGGTTCGCACTGCGCTCAACTCGGCGATTGTCGCGGTCATCTGGGGCGGGACGGGGGCGCGTTGCCATCGACGGCGAGGCGCCTGTCGATGCGCAAACATCGGGCGCCCAGTTCGACCGCCTCCGATGTCGGATTGCTCCGCCAAATTCCAATTGGTACATCAGCCACGTCAATGTTTGACAAGCGCTGAAAGCACGTTATATCAAAGTATTGCAATCACTCTACAGGCATTCATTGCGCCTACTTCTGCTTACGAGTATTTTGCTAGGTCTAAAGTCTTAACTACAGGTGGATACGCGATGAA
>JAYTAO010000073.1:0-12763 GCA_043737435.1 Rhodanobacteraceae bacterium
TGACTATTGCACTCGGGATTTTAGGGAGCATAGTCCTCGCCATCGTTCTGCTGTTTACACTGGGCTTGCCTTGGCTAGCGCGCGTGGCGGCGGAATATATTCCAGCGGAATGGGAATCGGCCGTGGCTGCCGGCACGCTTGGCGCCCTTGAAGCGGATGGATTTAGTTCGTCGTTGGTCAGCGTTGATGAGCAAACGCGCTACCGAAAACTATTTGCTGCAGTCGCTGCAGGCTCCAATTACAGCAATCCAATTACTCTGGAGTTTCGCAATTGGACCGACCCGAACGCCTTCGCGATTCCGGGTGGTACGGTCGTAGTCACCGATCAAATGCTCGCGCTGATGACTGCAGACGATGAATTCAGCGCAGTGATGGCGCATGAGATTGGGCATCTAGAAAAGCGTCATAGCATTCGTTCCGTATTGCAGCAGGGCGGTGCGTGGATGGCCGTTAGCGCAATCGTCGGTGACACTTCAGGCCTGAGTTCAATTGCGGCCGCATTGCCTGCAACTTTGGTTGACAGCGCCTACTCGCGCAGTTTTGAGCGCGAGGCGGACGACTATGCGTTTGCTCGTTTGCGCCAAATGCAGATCAGTCCGCGCGCGTTTGCCGCGCTCATGCGTAAAATGCAAAAGCAAGCAGAGTTAGGTGAGCCGGGCGCGCTGAAATATTTTTCTTCGCATCCGCCCACTGAAGAACGTATCGAGGCGGCCGAGCGCGCCGCACAATAGTTGTTTTACTTTATAAATCATATTTTTGCCTCTCCGCAGCAGATTTTTATTGGGATCACTTATCTATGTTGACGATCGCTTTACTCACGACTGCCCTGGCTTTGGCGTCATCGAATGTAACGGCGGTCCACCGGCCCGCTAACAACTTCCAGTTTGCCCCCAATTTGGATCAGGCGGCTGCGTTGCCAGATGTGACTATGGAAAACGCGCAAAAGGCGCGCGATATCGCCCCCATCGTTACTAGTGCGCGCGCTGAATTTTCCGGTTTGGCACCGTTGCGTGGCGGTGTTGCAGGGGCTTGGGTGGTACGTGCCGGCTATCAAAATGTTGCGCAACTGAACCTTTTGCGCGCCCGCGCCGCGCCTTGGCGGGTTTACCCGGATGCGAAAATATTGATTATCGAGATCAATAATGTGTTCGAGTACGATCTTTTAATTCGCGATGGTTTCATAGTCCAAATTGACGCGGATCGAACCGCCAGTTTCAATGCGCCACACGTTCGCAGCGCAGGGCAAATCAACGGCATCGTTGGTTTCAGCTGTTATCGAACCGTCGAGGAAACTTACGCTACCGCGGAAGCTTTAGTCGCATTGAAGCCGCAAATTGCGGAATGGTTAGATATTGGCGACAGCCGGCTTAAGCAACTAGGGCAGGGTGGCTACGATCTACGCGCGTTACATATTACCAACCGCAGCATTCCCGGCCCAAAGCCGCTGCTGATGATTCAAGGCGCACTGCATGCACGTGAATACGCGACTGCGGAGACCGTCACTCGTTTTGCTGAGCAGCTAATCAATGGCTATGGCACCAACCCAGATATCACCTGGATGATTGACTATAACGACATTAATTTGGTTTTGGTTGCGAATCCAGACGGACGCAAGGTGGCGGAGATGGATGTCACTAAAATGCAACGTAAAAACCGGAATCCACTCTATTGCGCTGGAGCGAACGCGACAACGGGGGTCGATCTCAACCGCAATTATGGCTATTCTTATGCTGGCGCTGGCTCCAGCACATCTTTTTGTAGCGATATTTATCGTGGCCCGAGCGCATTTTCTGAGGCAGAATCTTCCGCTTTAAAAAGTTTTGAGAGCAGTATATTTCCAGATCAGCGTGACGAGGGAACGGTAATTGCGCCTCCAAATTCCACGGCAATCAATGCACCAGTGAGTTTAGATGCGACAGGCATCTACATCGACTTGCACAGTAATGGCTTAGGCACCTGGTATCCGTGGGGCGATTCAGACGCGCTCGCGCCAAATAACTCCCAATTTCAAACTATTGCTCGAAAGATGGCATATCTTAATGGCCTGCCGTCTGCCAAAAGTAGCGCGTCGGGTGCAATTGGCGGCGCGACGGACGATTGGACGTTCGGAACATTCGGCGTAGCTGCATTCACAGTTGAACTTGGCGGAAGTAGTTTCTTTCCACCTTGCACTACATTTGAATCCTCCATCGGTCCGCCCGCCGTTGCGTCGTTCTTTATGGCCGCCCGCAGTGCGCGCGCACCGTATCGTTTACCAGCGGGCCCGGATGTCCTGGGACTTACTGCGACGCCGAGCGCAGGCGGTGTGACGCTAACCGCTAGTGCCAATGACACGCGCTATGACTCAGCCGCGGAACCCACGCAAGCCATTGTTAGCGTTGAACTTTACAACGGCGTGCCGTGGGCAGCGGGAGCCACGCCGATTGCTAATTTCGCGGCCACGGATGGCACCTTCAACAGCACCATTGAAGCGGTTTCGCTGAACTTGCCAGCAGCACAATTGCCGCTAGTCGCCAACACATTGTTTTACGCGCAAGCAACCGATGCGGCGGGAAATAAGGGCCCTGTCAGCGCTGTGTTTTTGAGCCCAGCCGACTCAATTTTCCGCAGTGGTTTCGAATAAACCATGAAAATTATTTCGCTGAATCTTAATGGCTTGCGCTCGGCATCCACTAAGGGCGTATTTGATTGGCTAAGTTGCCAAGACCCGGACGTTGTGTGCGTGCAAGAAACCCGCATTCAGCACGAACAGCGCGAGAAGGAAGTCAAAAAGGGCGCGGTTTTTGCGTTGACGAATTACCACCATGAATATCTAGACGCGCAAGCAAAAGGCTACTCGGGTGTC
This sequence comes from Rhodanobacteraceae bacterium, assembly GCA_043737435.1. GTDB lineage: Bacteria > Pseudomonadota > Gammaproteobacteria > Xanthomonadales > SZUA-5 > JANNYA01. The sequence goes on from JAYTAO010000073.1 coordinate 2,846, forward strand.
GCGGTTTGGAGTAAAAAAAGGCCGGATGCTTATTTATCGGGAATAGGCGTGGCGGAATTCGACGCTGAAGGCCGTTGGTTAGAGGCGCAATTTGGTGATTTAAGTGTAATTTCCCTTTATCTGCCCAGCGGATCCTCGGGCGAACCTCGCCAAGCATTTAAATTCCAGTGCTTGCATTGGCTCTCCGCGCATTTGAAAGCGCTGAAAGCTTCAGGCCGTAAAATTATTATTTGTGGCGATTGGAATATCGCGCATAAAAACATCGATATCAAAAATTGGCGCGGTAATCAAAAGAACTCAGGCTTTTTACCGGAAGAACGTGCTTGGCTAACCGAGTTATTCGACGTCGAAGGTTGGATTGACACGCATCGCACCGTGAAGCCAGAGGCCGTGGAATATACCTGGTGGAGCAATCGCGGGCAGGCATTTGCAAATGACGTGGGTTGGCGTATTGATTACCAGATTGCCAGCCCAAATTTAGTGGGCTCGGCAAAATCTGCCACGGTGTACCGCGAGCCACGTTTCTCCGACCATGCACCGCTGGTAATTGAGTACGCGCTGTAGTGGCAAGTGAGGCGGTGCCTACAGAAAACTACGCTGGCGTACGCGGGATCCTGCGCGCGTTCGGTACGCCCGCGTCTATCACAATGCTGTTTTTAGGTTTCGGCAGCGGCTTACCGTTTTTGCTTGTTGGCGTAACGCTGGCCATTTGGCAACGCGAAGTGGGCTTTACCCTGACCGATATTGGTTTGATGAGTGCCGCGAGTTGGCTGTATTTATTAAAGTTTTTGTGGGCACCTTTGTTGGACCGATATCCCTTACCTTTTTTAGGGCGTAGGCGCGGTTGGCTGCTAATTTCGCAAATTGGCGTTGCAATTTTTTTGTCGGCGATGGCGATTTTAGGGCCACAGAAAGCTGAGTTTGTGTTTGTGCTGCTGATGGTTGCGACTTCGTTTTTCGGTGCCACCCAGGACATTGTAGTGGATGCCTACAGAATTGAAATTGCACCGCTCTCCGCGCAAGCCGCTCTGGCGGCAATGTCCACGTTGGGTTACAGAATTGCGTTAATAACTGCCGGGGCGATTGCGCTGTACTTAGCGAATTTTTTCGATTGGCGTACCGCCTATTTAGTCATGGCGTTATTAATGCTCTTGCCTATTGCTGCAACGCTGCTCGGAAAAGAGCCAAATGTTTATCAGCAAACACGCCGACTGGATTTTGCTCAGGCTTTTACTGCGCCTTTTACTGAGTTTTTTACCCGCCATGGCGCTTTAATTGCGACAGCACTACTGATATTTGTCGGATTATTTAAGTTTCCAGATCAAGTAATTGGCGTTATCGCGGGGCCGTTTTATTTGGATTCTGGTTTTACCAAACTTGATATTGCTAACGTTTCAAAACTTTATGGCGTGTGGATCGGAATTTTTGGCGCATTTTTGGGTGGTATTGGCGTGGCATTTGCTGGCGTACGCCCGATGTTGTTATTCGCTGCATTGGCAGTTGCAGCCTCCAATATTGCGTTTTTGCTAATGGCGCAAAACCCTGGGCAAATTTGGGCTTTTTACGCAGCGATCAGCGCCGATAATGCCTCGCAGGGCTTTGCTGGCGTTGTTTTGGTTGCTTTTATGGCTAATTTGACGCACCCCGCGCACACGGCTACGCAATTTGCGTTATTGGTTTCGCTGGCATTTCTGCCCGGAAAATTAGCTAGTGCAATTTCCGGTTATCTGATTGAGAAACTGGGTTACGAGCAATTTTTTCTGATGAGTTCGGTGACAATTATTCCAGCGCTGCTATTACTGATCTGGCTATGGCCGCGTATTGGCAAGATGGTAAGGCCTGTTAATACTGCTGATCGATGATCAATCTCAAAGGACATCCTGTCGGGAAAATGCATTTAAGCATTTCGGAATTTTTTATTGCTCTGTTAAGCTAAGGGAATGCCTGATTTATTAGTTCGTGCCATCGATGACGCCTTAGCTGAGCGTATCAAACGCTACACGCGTGAACGCGTGGAGCCTTTGAACACCTGTATGCTTGAGTTGCTGCGCGCGGGGCTGGAGCAATTTGAAGCGCACGTCGCCGACAAGAACGCGGCGGCACCGACCGCAGCAAACGCAGCAGCTTCCCCAGCTGCGGGTACCATGCCAAATTATGGCGCAGAAGTGATGCGAGAGACGCGCATTTTGGGCGGCACTTGGAATAGCGACGAGGCGTCCGCGTTTCGTGAAGCGCTGTCGGCTATCGAGCGAATTCCGGGTGGGTCCACCTTTTAGTCTGCCGGAAGTTTAGCTTAGTGAGTCCGGCCCACGCGCAGGCGGCTTTAGCTGCCCAACGCCAGTCGCGTATCGACATAATTACGACGCTGAGCTTTGACGGCGAAATCGCCGCTGACGCCGAGTTTTTCGCGCGTGATTTGTTTAACGCTGCCAACGATCTTGCATTCTCACGATCAACGACGCGGCGGAATTGTGACGCCTAAGCCTCAGGATTTCTCAGAATGATGGATTTACCGCACGCACTTTGGCTGACGCTGGCCATGCTATTGATGGGCGCCCTCTTTCGTGCGCTGCGCGTGTTGCCCGATAACGCTGCCGAAGTGATCAACAAATTGGTGCTCAACTTATTTTTGCCAGCGCTCGTTATTTCGGTGGTCAGTAAACTGACTTTCAGTGGCGCGATGCTACTGGTGCCGACGATAGCTTGGTTGGTAATGGGCGCATGCGCATTGGTGGTCAAACTCATTGCGCGTGCTCGCAAATGGCCGCGCGAGGTCGAAGGCGCGCTGTTGTTAACGGCCGTTTTGGGAAATACCGCTTTTCTTGGCTACCCGTTAACGCGCGCCTATCTGGGCGAGTCCAGCTTAGGAACTGCGGTGCTTTATGACCAACTCGGCAGTTTTTTAGTGCTGTCAACGTTCGGTCTTTGGGTTGCCGCTAGTTATGGTGGCGGCAAACCGCCAACGCTGACATTTGCTTTGCAGCGTATTCTGACGTTCCCGGCGTTTGTCGCCTTGTGCGGCGCGCTGGCGCTAAGTTTTTTTGATCTCGCCTTGCCTGGGCAAGTCAAGCTGCTGGTTGATGACGTGGCGATGCTGTTGGTGCCGCTTGCCATGTTTGCGGTTGGCTTAAACTTTTCCGTGGTACCGCCAGCAAAACAAGGCATGCCGCTGTTTATTGGCTTGAGCGTAAAAATGCTGCTCACACCCTTGCTGGCATTGGGTTTAGGGCACGTGTTGCTGGATCGCGAGGCGATGCAGGTGGTGGCATTTGAGGCGGCGATGCCACCGATGGTAACCGCCGCCGCCCTGGCTGCTAGCGCAAAACTAGCGCCGCAGCTGGCAGCGGCTATGGCAGGGTTGGGGACTGTATTGGCGATTTTTTGGCTGCCATTGCTGCATCTTTGGTTGCCGTGAAATCGGCGTGTTTTATTCGCACCAACTACGCACCTCAGCCAAGCGCCTTGCAAGCGCATATTCACTCATCGGTTCCATGGCGCTGCCCCATACCGGTCGAGGCCAGCAGGAATCGCCCTCAACTCGGGCGATGACGTGCACGTGCAACTGCCGCACAACATTCCCAAGCGCACCAATATTTATTTTAGTGCATCTGGTTTGCGCTTTCAGAACGCTAGCGGCGCGCATCGTTTCTTGATGCAAAACCATCTGTTCTTGCTCCGAAAGCTCAAACCACTCCGCAACGTTTTCCCGTCGCGGCACCAAGATCAGCCAGGTAAAGCGCAAATCGTTGATTAATCGCAGCTCGCTCAGAGTCCATTGACAGATGGCAACTGAGTCTTTTGCGAGCTGGGAGTGCAAATGATGGATTTCAGCCATGGCCTAAGTTTAAAAGCGCAGCACGCCCGAGATTGAGTAAGTTTTGATTGGGTCTGAAAAATCCGCGCCCGCATCAATTTGGACACGCTCGAACGCCCAACCTAGGCCGAGCGTGTAATGCATTTCCGAGTCGCCTTTGGGAAACAAAACCGAATCTGCGAACTGGCCTTCGGTGGTCGGCGTTCCTTGAAAAGCAAAGCGATGGTCTGGATCACGCCAGACGCCGCCACGCACCGTAAAGGGCGTATTGAAATCGGAAAAAACGTATTCCGCCCCTAATCGCAGCTCGACTGCCGAGTCAAATTCGACTTTGCTGTCCAATTCGACGCGCAACGGATCATCGCTGAGCGTGCTGTAGTCGACGTAATGCGCATCGAAACCGAGCGCAAAGTTATCGGTAGCTCGGTAGGCAACGCCGACGCCAAATTGGTGCGGAATATTGAACGAGCCAGTTCGGAACGCAGAATTTCCTGCGCCATCAACTGCGGCAAGCTGTGTGTCGAACTCCGCCCCGCGTCGGTAAGCTGCACCGATGCTCAATTTGTCATCAAATTTATAAAACGCACCCAGCGTGTAGGTGGTCGTGCCAGAGTTGGCGAATTCTGTTTGCCCAAAAACGGCTTGACCACCTTCCGCGCGCAAGGAACCTGCGGCCAAGTCGAATGATGTGTAAACCGCGCTTACGCCTAGGGAAAAATTGTCGTTGACTTCATAAGCGCCAGAAAGCCCGTAATTCACACTTTCGGCATCAATCGTTGATGCCGCTTGACGAATAAAGCGGCCCGCCGGTGTGCCAGGAAAGCGAATCGGAATTTGCGCTTTTGCGAAAGTATTTTGGAAATCCAACTCAACGTTGCGATACAGCGCCAAAGCCCAGCCATCACCCGGCAATACGTAGGCAAAATAGCTTGGATTAAAGGTGTTGCTCTTGGATTCGCTTTGAAACACAGTGTTATTTATCGCGCTGCCACCGGCAACGAAAGGCGTTTTGTAATAAGTTGCGCGCGCTTCCAATGCGATTTCTGGCTGGCTCAACACCGTCAAACCTGCGGGGTTGGTGTAGGCGGCGGTAGCGTCATCGGAAAAGCCCAAATAAGCGCCACCCATGCCTAGGCTGCGCGCTCCTGGATTAGAAAAGTTAAATTGCAGGCCGCTGTTGTACTCAATGCTAGAAACAGCCAGCGCATTGGTCGAGGCCATCACGGCAAGGACTGCGAGGTAAAGTTTGCGTTTCGTAATTTGACGCATGCCAAACTCCAATGTGAGGTGGGAAAAATTGTGAAGGGAAGGTAACTATTGGAGTTTCGGACTCACACTCAAAAATGTCCAGTCATTAACGTGCTTTAGACCCAATCTTTTGTCATACATCGACAGAACATGCGCGAAGAAAATTTCAGTATTAACGCTGCTATTCTTGCGGGCTTCCATTCTATCCAGGCTGATAAACATGTTTGCTAAAACGATGACCATCGCAGGTTACGACCCGGAACTGGCCGCCGCAATCGCGGCTGAAGATCAACGCCAAGAGGACCACGTTGAACTTATTGCCTCGGAAAACTACGCCAGCCCGCGCGTGATGCAGGCGCAGGGTTCGCAAATGACCAATAAGTACGCGGAAGGCTACCCAGGAAAACGTTATTACGGCGGCTGCGAATATGTCGATATCGCCGAGCGCTTGGCGATTGAGCGGCTAAAAAAGCTATTTGCTGCTGACTATGCCAATGTGCAGCCGCACTCGGGCTCGCAAGCCAATGCGGCGGTGTATTTCGCGCTGCTGAAACCCGGAGACACCATTTTGGGGATGAGTTTGGCGCACGGCGGGCATTTAACGCACGGGGCCAAAGTCAATTTTTCCGGCAAAATTTTCCATGCTGTGCAATACGGTTTGGATGCAAATGAACTGCTCGATTACGAACAGGTCGAGCGCCTAGCGCTTGAGCACAAGCCGAAAATGCTGGTCGCAGGCTTTTCCGCGTATTCCCAAGTTATCGACTGGGAACGCATGGCAAAGATTGCGAAAAGCGTCGGCGCCTATTTTTTTGTTGACATGGCGCACGTCGCCGGTTTGGTCGCAGCAGGCGTTTACCCAAGCCCGGTGCCGTTTGCCGACGTCGTGACCTCAACTACGCATAAAACCCTGCGCGGCCCACGCGGTGGCATCATTATTTGCAGGTCCAATCCCGACATTGAAAAGAAATTTCAGTCGATGGTTTTCCCTGGCACCCAAGGTGGCCCGCTGATGCACGTGATCGCGGCGAAGGCGGTGGCATTTTTAGAAGCGCTGGAGCCGGAGTTCAAGACGTATCAAGCGCAGGTGGTCAAAAACGCGCAGGCGATGGCGGATGTATTGGTCAAACGCGGCTTTAAAATTGTTTCAGGCGGAACTAAAAATCATCTGTTCTTGCTTAGTATGGTCGGCAAAGAAGTGACTGGTAAAGATGCAGAGGAAGCGCTAGGTCGCGCCCACATCACCGTCAATAAAAATGCGGTTCCAAACGACCCACGACCACCTGCGATTACCTCCGGCCTGCGCATCGGTACGCCCGCAATTACCACGCGCGGTTACAAAGAGCCTGACGCCGTGGCCTTAGCACATTGGATCGCGGACATTTTGGACAATCCGAGCGACGAGAAAGTGATTGCCGGTGTCAAAGAAAACGTGATTTTGCAGTGCAAGCATTTTCCGGTTTATCAGAAGTAGGAATTTTAACAACTGGTAATTTGCCACTTCGCCGAAGGCAGGAATCCAGCGTATTTCGAACATTGTGGCGCCAGTCGTAACTGCCCTTCGTCAATAGGAAAAGCCTTATTGAACAACACGCATTCCCTTGCGGCACTGCGCCTGTTGCGCGAGCAGCCACTTTGGCAATTGCTCGCGGCACAGAAAGCGCCCGCAGTGGCGACAATGCTGCGGGCTTTGCTTGTTGAAGGCGAGAAGGTGTTGACGGGTTCGGTACTGCATGAACGCCTGACGCGCGAACTGGAATTGCTGCGTGCAGCGGGCGAAGATTTGCCGCAATCGGCCGCCGCCTACGTTTCAGACTGGCTGCGTCAAGGCTGGCTGACAAGACGCCTGCCCACGGGCGCGCATGAAGAGGTTTACGAGCTTAGCGCCGCTGCTGCCGCTGCAATTGGTTTTCTGCAATCAATGCTCAGACCGCGCACTGCGGCTACAGAAAGCCGCTTGGCGACCGTCATTTCGCAAATCGTGCGTTTGTCGGAGGAAACCGATCTTAATCCAGAGCGCCGCATCGTTGGGCTGCAAGCGGAGCGCGATCGCATTGATCAACAGATTAATGTACTTAGAAGCGGGGTCGTGAAAACTTTGCCGGAAGAACGCGCGCTGGAACGGGCGCGAGAAGTGATTGGCTTGGCGGAAGCGCTGGCCAGCGATTTTCGTCGTGTCCGTGACCAATTCGACCAACTCAATCGAGGCCTTCGGCAAAGTCTGTTGGAAAATGACGGCAGTCGCGGGGAAGTTTTGGAATCGCTTTTTGCCGGGGTTGATCTAATTAGCGAAAGTGATGAGGGTAAAACCTTTAACGCTTTTTGGCGTTTGTTGACCGATCCACTGCAGTCTGCGGCGCTATTTTCAGCGGTTGAAGCGGTAGTGACGCGTCCGTTCGCGCGCAAACTTGCGCCGCGCGAGCGCCGGTTCTTATTAAATCTGACCTCGACGTTGATGGATGAAGGCAGCAGCGTCCATGATGTGTTGCAGCATTTTGCCCGCAGCCTCAAGGCGTTTGTCCAGAGCCGCGAGTTTCGCGAGCAGCGTCGCTTGCACAGCCTTCTAAAGCAAGCCGCTCAAGCGGCGTTGGCGGCGAAAGAATTTGTTCGGGCTAATTTGCCACTAGAGTTTACCTTCACGCTGAGCAGCAGTCACATTCGCTCCAGCTCCCAATGGCAGTTATACGACCATGCGCTGCGGGTGACGGACGCTTCGATGCCCGTAGAGCCAGCAAGCGAGCTGAGTTTGACCTTAGTTGCCGAATTGCTGCGCCAATCTGAGATTGACTTTCGAACATTGCGCAGCAACATCCGTGCGATGTTGCAACAGCAAGGCCAGATCACTATTGCGGAGTTGTTGATGAATTTTCCCGCAGAACAGGGATTAGGAAGTGTGGTGGGGTATCTGGCGCTCGGTGCTAAGCATGGCGAGCTCACCACCGAGCGTGAACAAGTACGCTGGCAAGGTGCGGACGCGAAGCCCAGACAAGCAATGATTCCTGCAATTTATTTTATCAAGGAGCGCTATGTCGAATTCGTCGATTGAAGCCGAAGCTCCCTCAATTGATGCCGACGAAGGTGTAGGCAATGCTCCCTTCGCTGGCGATACTGGGCAATTACCGCTGCTGACGCGACGCGTGTTGGTTCAGCTGCTACTCGGTCCTTCTATCGATGCGACTCGGCAGCGTCGACTGTGGCCAATTTTATTGCGTGACCAACTGGTGCTGCGCTCGCGCCTGCACGAGCTATTTTTGGAGCTGGTGATTGATCACGAACAGCAAGTCGCCTTCACTCGGCAAGTGCTTGCCGAAGATATCGATGCGCCGATCTTGCTGCGCAAATCCAATTTGACATTTTTGGAAACAGTGCTCGTATTGTTCTTGCGCCAGCGTCTAACCGAAGCGGAGACGCAAGGCGAGCGAGCGGTGGTTTCAGCGGAGGAAATGCAAGAGCATCTCGGGGTGTTTGAGCGCACGGCGAACCCTGATCACGCGCGTTTCGGGCGCCAAATTCTGTCGGCAATTGAAAAAGCGAAGCGGCTGAGTTTATTGCGCGCACTCACCGGCGCGGAAAAACGATTTGAAGTGTCACCTACACTGAAGCTGTTGTTTTCCGCCGAACAGATTCAAGCTTTAAGCCGAACCTATCTGGAGCTGCTCACGCGGGTGCAGGCGGGTGATGACATTGCGAGCAGTGCGGGCGACGTGGACGAGGAAGATTTATTGTGAGCTCAGCACCTGAGCACGCGCACCAGTTTCGTTTGGAGCGACTGCAATGCCATAACTGGGGCACTTTCAGTGGGCTTTTCGACTTTCCAATTCCTAAGGAAGGTTATTTATTCGTAGGCCCTTCTGGCTCAGGCAAGTCGACACTGCTTGATGCCCATGCCGCGCTGTTGACGCCGCCAAAGTGGGTCGACTTTAATGTTGCCGCGCGCGAAGCAGAGCGTCAGGGTAAAGATCGCAGCCTGATGACTTACGTTCGCGGTGCTTGGGCGCAACAAAGTGGTGAAGGCCGTGAGGTGATTTCGCAAATGTTGCGCGAGGGCAGCACTTGGACGGCGTTGGCAGAAACCTACCGCAATGGTGAGAATGCCGTGGTGGTGATCGCCCAAGTGTTTTGGGTGCGCGGCAAATCGTCGGCAAATGCCGATGTGCAGCGCGTTTATTTGGTGTTACAGCAGGAATTGGAACTCAGCACGTTGGCGTTCTTCCCCGCCAGCGATTTCGACGTGCGACGCTTCAAAGTCGAGTTGCCGCGCGCTTTTATCACGCGCGAATTTAGTGGCTACCAAGAGCGCTTTCGATCCCTGCTAGGCATTGACAGTGAGCGCGCGTTGCGCTTGCTGCACAAAACGCAGTCAGCTAAAAATTTGGGCGAGCTCGACGCGTTCATGCGCAATTTCATGCTCGACGAACCCGAAACCTTTGCGACGGCAGAACGACTCGTGCATGAATTTGGCGAGCTGCATGCGGCGCATCAAGCTGTTGTGGACGCGCGACGGCAAATCGAAACTTTACTACCCGCACAACTTGCGCATCAGCAGCGTGCGCAAACCCTGAGCAGCAAATTGCTGGTCTCGGAAATATCCGCTGGCGTGGATAGTTTTCGTGAGCAGCAACGCACTGAACTGTTGCAAGCGCGCTTAGCCCTATTGCAAACAGACGCCGCAGCAGCGCATCAAAATGCCGCGATGCTGGCAGATTTGAAGCAACGCGAATTCGACAAACTGACCGAAGTCAAACGCCGCAGATACGATAGCGGCGGTGGTTTGATTGAAGACCTTGAACGGCAACAAGATGTTGCAGAGCGCGCTCGACCAGAGCGCCTACGCAAGCGCGAACTCGCGCAAAGTG
>JAYTAO010000074.1:0-5254 GCA_043737435.1 Rhodanobacteraceae bacterium
GGCCCAAGCGAGGTTTTTACCCACGGCTGACGCGTCAAGCCTTTTGCTACCGCGTTACGCGCCAGCAAACCCGCGCCCAACATCACCGCCGGGTTGGAGGTATTGGTGCAGCTGGTGATCGCCGCGATCACGACGGCGCCATCGCCCAATTGATAGGCGATATTATTGGCCGAGTCTTCCGCCGTTACACTGGCATGGCCGGGGTTGGTGGATTTGGTCTTCGCCGCGCGTGCCGTTGCCATTTCAGCTTGGCTGGTGACGTAATTTTTCTTCATATCCGACAGCAACACGCGATCTTGCGGGCGTTTGGGCCCAGCTAAACTGGGCAGCACGTCTTTCATATCCAGATGCAGCACGTCGGTGTATTCGGCATCGGGCGTATCGCTAGTGCGAAACATGCCCTGCGCGCTGTAATAGTCTTTAACCAGCTCGACTTGCGCAGCGTCACGGCCGGAAAGCCGCAGGTAATTCAGCGATTCATTATCGATCGGGAAAATACCGCAGGTGGCACCGTATTCGGGTGCCATATTGGCGATCGTGGCGCGGTCCGCCAGCGGTAAGTGATCCAAACCGGGGCCAAAAAATTCGACGAATTTTTCGACCACGCCGCGCTTGCGCAGCATTTGCGTCACCGTCAACACCAAATCGGTTGCAGTCGCACCTTCAGGTAATTTGCCGCTCAAGCGAAAGCCAATCACTTCCGGAATCAACATGGTCGAGGGCTGGCCCAGCATCGCCGCTTCCGCCTCAATACCGCCCACGCCCCAGCCCAATACGCCGATGCCGTTAATCATGGTGGTGTGCGAATCGGTGCCGACCACGGTGTCGGGATACACATGCCATTGACCGTCAATTTCGGTGCTAAACGCCACGCGTGCTAAAAACTCCAAGTTGACTTGGTGCACGATGCCGGTGCGCGGTGGCACCACTTTAAAATTGTTCAGCGCATTTTGGCCCCAGCGCAGGAAACCATAGCGTTCGCGGTTGCGATCAAACTCAATTTTGGCGTTCAAGTCCAGCGAATCCGCGCGCGCAAAACTATCGACCTGTACCGAGTGATCGATCACCAATTCCGCTGGGATTAGTGGATTGATCAAGCGCGGATCACCGCCCAGCGCCTTCATCGCATCGCGCATCGCGGCCAAATCGACCACGCACGGCACGCCGGTAAAGTCCTGCATCACCACGCGCGCTGGCATAAACGGTATTTCTACTGTGCTTTGCTGGGTCGGGTTCCAGTTCAACACCGCTTCGATTTGATCTTTGGTGGTGTTCACACCGTCTTCTAAGCGCAATAAATTTTCCAACAAAATCTTTAACGAAAACGGCAGCCGCGCGACGTTGTACTGCGCTTGCAAGGACTGCAAATTGCGGTATTGGTATTTCTTGCCGCCAGAATTAAGCTCGGCTTGGGTATGGAAGGAATCGGTCATGGTGCGGCTCCGTTTTGCGCTGGCGGGGAAGTTTTCGATTATGGCGCGTAAGTGCGACGATGCGTAGTACGTCACAAGATTTTGTGGCGCGGCGCGGTGATTTTTACTGAGCTCAATCGCCCCAAGGATTGATAAAGGCTATTTCGCTGAGGCCAAAATCGCTGCCGTTGCGGGTGGCTAGCGGGCTGTCGTGAACACGCGCGATGGCGGCGATCATGCCGTCTTGCGCTGACATCGGCCGACCACTGCGGGTAGCGTTGCCCATGATTTGCCCATAAATCATGGCCGACTCCTCGGTAAAAGCGAAAATTCGGCCGGCAAAGCGGTGTCGCCATTCCTCCAGTCCGGCTGCCAGCCGCAGTGCGCGCGGATCAGGGTGGATTTTGCTGATTCCAAACGCAAGCTCGGCGATGACGACACTGCTTAAAGCAAGCTCGGCATCATGCCGCTCAAGCCATGCCAATACCTTCCCGTCGGCTTTTATACGCAAAGTTTCCGACACCACATTGGTGTCGAGGAAAATCATAACTGCACGCCCGTGTGCGCGCTGCGATGGGCACGAATCAGCACATCAAGGTCTATATCTGTTGCGCAGACTTGGCGAATGCGCGCATAGAAATCTGTAGCCGGTTCTCGGCCCGTCTGGGCTGAGTCGTAGGCTTCCAACGCGCGCTCCACAATTTCAGCAATCGTGCGGTGTTCTCGGCGAGCCAGCCGGTGCGCAAGATCGCGGGCGCGGGCACTGCGAACGGAAAGCTGTGGTTCTGGCATAAAAGTCTCCACTCAAAATAGAGAGTTTCAGCCTTATGAGCTTACGCGTCGCAGACTGCGCCATCAAGATGGCAGCAGTGGGACGCTGGTCGAACTTAACCCACTTTGCTGGATACCTACGCGCGGAAATTCGAGCGAATTTTCGCGCATCTCCAGTTTTCAGAACCCTTTCGGGCGACTAGCATGGCTAGGCTAAAGCTAACTCCAAGCTGCTAACGCTCCAACAATCTAGGCATTAGCGCAATCAAGTTGCAGGGTTTAACGCGCGCATCCAGCTGCACTGAAATCAGCTGATTCCATGCCAAGCGGCAAGCACCGCTTGAGCCAGGTAGCGCGAAGATAAATGTGCCATTGGCAACGCCAGCAAAGGCGCGCGATTGCAGGGCGGAGGAGCCGATTTCGGCGTAGCTCAAGGCGCGAAATACCTCGCCAAACCCCGGCATTTCTTTGTCCAGCAGCGGCTGGATCGCCTCGACCGTGCTGTCGCGGCCGGTAAAACCGGTGCCGCCAGTGCAAACGATCACATCCACATTTGGATCGCTAATCCAGGCGCTTATTTTGGCGCGTATTTGGTAGCGATTATCCGGCAGCAAAGCGCGCTCGACGATTTTATGGCCCGCCGTAGTCATGGCCTGCACCAGGAAATTGCCGCTAGTGTCATCGGCCATGGTGCGCGTGTCGCTTAAAGTCAGGATGGCAATCGCAACGGGCGCAAATTTGGCCCCAGCATCTGCATTTGCGTGGTTCATTCGTCCACCCGCACCTGCAAAACCCGCCAGATAAACCCGCTTAGCCCGCTCAAAAACAGCAGCAGCCAGCTCAAACCAATGCCGATGCGCGTGGCGAAGTTGACTGCAGGATTGGGTGAAACATAGCCTTCAATCACGCCGCATACCAGCAAACCCAAGCAGCCAAACAGCAGCACCGGGGTGGCGCGCGCAATCGCCTCGCGAAACGCCAACGCGCGCGATTTTTGCCCAGGATTGACCAAGGCATCGCCCACATGCAGGCCGCAACCGGCGGCAAGACAAATCACGAACAGCTCAACCATGCCGTGCGCGGGGATGAAATTTAGTAAGCGATCACCCACGCCATAAGCATAGGTAAATGCAAACAGCGCGCCCAGCATCAGCCCGTTCACCGCCAAAATATAGATTGTGCCCAGGCCATACAGCGCACCAATCACAAACGCAAAAAGTGCCACCAGAATATTGTTCAGCGTGATTTGGAAACTTAACACCGACGCGGGCGTTACCCCAAAAATACTATCGGTCCACACCTTACCGGCGCGCACTTCGTCCATCTGACGCGGGTCCATAAACAAGCCCGCTAAGTCTTCGGAATAATGCACCGCGGTTGCACCAATTGCGGCGAAGCCTAAAAACAGCAGCACCGCAATGCTGATTTCCATGCGCATCGCCATAAAAGCCTGGGGCACGTCTTGCACGAACCAGCGTTTGAGGTCCGCGCGTAAGTTATATGCGGGGCGCAATAACTGCTCTTGTGCACGCAAATACACGCTTTCCAAGGCGCTGCGAAATGCGCCGTGCTCTGGTAGCGCGGCAATGTCGTGCTCAAGCGCACGATACTCGGCCACATAGGCGCGTGCCGCCGCTAAACCCTGCGGCTTGCGTTGCGCAAACCGCTGCGTTTGCAGCACCAACTTTTGCCAGCGCGATGCCGCGGCATTGGCAAGTTTGGTTTCCACGCTGCGCGTCGGCGCACGCGCGGCGGCGGGCAGCTCGGGCGGCAAGTTCATTACCGGAAACTTAGCTGGCGCTTCAACCGACAAGACGTTTCAACCTTTCGAGTTGCATCGTAGCAAGCATAGCGGCGGGCGGATTGCCCGAATTAAGCTGCCCCGTTGGCTGCACTTTCTCGAAAAAAGTAGTCGCCAAGCGCGCGCGCTCATCCGGCATTAAGCCAGCCCAGCGATCTAGTAAATTACGCGCAAAATCCCACTGCGCGGGCGTCAAAACCGTGCGCTGCACCTGATTCAAAGTGGTGCTCAGGGCTTTTAACCCCAGGCCATCGTGCACCAACACGGTGCCGGCGGCCAAATCGCCGATGCGCGCGCGGGATCGGCCGAAGAAACTTAGCCCCAAACCCAATACATAAAGAGCGGGCAGGCTATCAATAAGGCGAAAAACATTGCGCAATACGATCTGCATCGCACTGGGCGCGCGTCCAGATAGATCAACAATACGAATGCCCGCAATGATTTTGCCCGGCGTGCGGCCGCCCAAAATTAGCTCAAATATCGGGTGATATAAAAAGTAAATCACCATCATCGGGATAACCACGGTAAGCAAAAACGGCTTTTGCTGTTCTTCAAATATATTGGCAAATTCATCGCGCCCGAGCAGATGAAAAATCGTCATGCCGATGCCCAGCCACAGCAAAACCGCCAGCACGCGAAATTGGAAGTCCAGCAAAAAGGCATAAGCGCGCGCGCCCGGCCCGGCAATGCTCAGGCGCAGATCTAAGCCATCGTTTAATTTGATTGCCAGTTCGCTCATGATTCACAGTTTAATCCGAATGCAGGCGCGCTTGAGCAACAAAACGCGCGTGCAGTGCAGCGATATTGCGGCACAAAGCAGAGCGATCTGCGTCGTCATTGCTCAGCACATGATCGGCGATCTTTAGCCGCCCGTCGCGCGAGGCTTGCGCACTGAGCATTTGCTGCGCCAAGCTGGCGTCAATGTTGTCACGCTGCATCAGCCGCTGAACTTGGTTGGCGACACTGCAATCGACGACCACAATATCGCGCAAAAAATCATAGCGACCTTTTTCCGCCATCAGCGGCACCACTACCACCGCATAAGGCGCGCGCCCTACACTTTCCTGCACTCCGGCAATCGCTAACGCACGAATACGCGGATGCGTAATCGCCTCAAGCGTGGCCCGCGCCGTAGCGTCGGCAAACACCCGCGCCCGCATTGCGCGCCGATCCAGCGCGCCGCTTTCGTCTAAAATATCGCTGCCCATGGCGGCAATCAAGGCCGCCAGCCCCTCGCTGCCCGGTGCCAAGACAGCGCGCGCAAGTAAAT
>JAYTAO010000075.1:0-12737 GCA_043737435.1 Rhodanobacteraceae bacterium
TCTTTTTCCAGGGCGCCAGTAGATTGCACAAAATACACTTGGCGCTCGGTTTCGCCGCCGGACTTCGTTAACAGCACATCGGCTAACTCAAACACCGGCGTTTCTACCGGCAAAAAGCCAAAGCGCTCGTAGTTGCGTCGTATCGTGTCCAGCATGGATTGAAACGCGATTTGATCGAGCGGCAGCAGCTCCATCGTGCCGGGCGGGGTGCGGGGCTTAGTGATCGTGATTGACATGGTTTGTGCCTAGAACAATTAGCGCCCGAGTGTAGGCAAGCCGGGGCGAGTTGGTAAGTCTTGCGGATGGGTTTTTGCGGCGACAGTGCCGTCGCGGCCCACTACGCGCCGTGAAAGTAGGCTTAGATGAACTGGTTTTCGTGCCAGTTGGTTTTGCGCTGCGGCATGGTCAGCAATATTGTAGCTGACTGAGCCAGATCAGTTATCTGGGCCAATTCTTGCCCAGGCGCGTGGAATACGTATGAGTGCAGTCATATTGGATCTTTGCAAAGCCGGGCTAAAAGGCACAAGCACATGGTATCAATTGCGACCACACCACCGCCTTTTTAGGTCTCGCGGCAACCTAGCTGCAATTTCTACGTCTGATTTTGCGTTTACGCTGCCTTTAAATATGCCCGCAACTTCAAGCCGGCTGAGATGCTTCAAATGCCGCCGACGGCCTCAGTAACAAGCCAGCACCCGTATCAATGACTGTCAGCTCTAGACCTGGCTTCCAGTTATTGGAACGGCGCAGCGCCATGGGAATGATGACTTGACCTTTACTTGCAAGGGTGGTGGTTGCCATTTTTGCTTGTGCCGAAGTAAGACGAAAGTAAGACGATGGCTAGATTAACAAATTGCTGGCTCACAGCAAACGCACCGCGCCTTCCCCTGCACTCAAACGCAGATGCAAAAACGCGCGGGCTTTGCGCCAATCACGTTTCAATGAATGCCCGCCGCGCCAGCTGCGCTGCACTTGACGCGTTCACCGGTGCAATGGGGTTTGCGCCCAAAACGTAAAAACCGCACCCAATTCAAGGAAATTGTGCGTAGCGAAAAAAGCAAAGGCTAATTGACCGCAAGCATTGCTGCTGCAAAACTTTTTTAGGTTGTGACTGGCAAGTAGGTTTCCTGGCACACCGCCCGTTTTGCTGGGCGCGGCAGGGAAATTTTTAACGCGCCAAAGACTGATGGTGCGCTGGGAAAATGCGAAAACGCGCGCGCAAATGTGCGCTCTTCAAATGTTTGGCACAATTTCTGCTAGCCAAATTCACAATTTGACGCCATCCTCACGTTTCTAAATGTGAATTCGGCACGGAGTTATTATGCAAATACGACCTTTTTTGATTTTCGCCTGCTGGCTTAGCCTTAGCGCGCATGCCAGTGCTGACAGTGCCCAGAGCGAAGGCGTTGCCAACGCCTGGGGGCCGCTGTACAGCGCACTGACGCCCGCACAGCATGGTGTCGCCGTTGACGCCAAGCATTCCGTTACGATTTCAAGCTTGCGGCTGTGGAATCAAATCGCGATTGATGCGAGCGGCTTGGATCATAAAGCGCCGGCGGCCGGTGAAACTCGGGTATTTGGTGAGCAGCTAGGCCCGGCGCGCGCAAGTCGGGCGATGGCGATGGTGCACATTGCAATGTTTGATGCTGTGAACGCAATTGTGCCGCGCTACCGCAGCTACAACCGCATGCCGTGGGCATTCCCAGGCACATCGATGGATGCCGCTGTAGCACAAGCGGCGCACGACAGCCTGACGGCGTTGTTCCCCTCGCAAAAGCCGCGCTTCGACCAAGCCTTGGGCGATAGCTTGAGCGGTATACGCCCCGGCTGGCAAAAACAACGTGGCATCGAAGTCGGGGAGCGCGCAGCTGCGGCGATTTTGGCACGCCGCACTAATGACGGCTCGGCCCACGCTGAGTTACGCGTAGGCGTCGATTTTATCAATCAAACCGGCGCAGGCTTTTGGCGTCAAGACCCCATCAGCCGCGTTCCGCTTGCGCTCGGCGCGCGTTGGAATGAGGTGAAGCCGTTTGTAATTCGCACGGCGCAACAATTCCGTATTAAGCCACCACCGGCGATGAATAGCCCTGAATATGCGGCTGCATTCAACGAGGTAAAAACACTGGGCGGCGATGGCATCACGACACCAACCACACGCACGAAAGAGCAAACTGAAATTGGTATTTATTGGGCTTACGACGGCACGCCTAGCCTGTGCGCGCCACCGCGTTTGTATAATCAAATTGCCATGCATATCGCTGACCAAATGCGCACCAGTGACGTGGATTTAGCCCGCTTGCTCGCGCTGGTAAATACCTCAATGGCCGATGCCGGGATCGCTAGTTGGGAATCAAAGTTTTATTATGAAACTTGGCGCCCGGTGACGGGCATTCGCGAAGCGGATGTCGGAACCGGACCGAGCGGTGCAGGCGACAGCAATCCCGCCACGATTGGGGATGTCAGTTTCCGTCCGCTCGGCGCCCCTGCAAGCAATTTGAGGGGACCCAATTTTACTCCACCGTTTCCATCCTATCCCTCTGGTCACGCAACTTTCGGCGGTGCTTTATTTCAGACGCTGCGCTTATTTTACCGTCGCGACAATATTGCTTTTACGTTCGTATCGGATGAGTACAACGGGCAAACTATAGACAATGCAGGCATTGTGCGAATACTCCATCCGCGCAGTTTTACGAGCCTATCCCAAGCCGAGGAAGAGAACGGCCAAAGCCGCATTTATTTGGGCATTCATTGGGCCTTCGATAAAACCGAAGGTATAGACCAAGGTCGCAAAATTGCTAGCTTTGTATACCGTAACGCATTTCAACCCTGGTAATTTCGAAACTTGAAATGCAACGCTAGAGTTGCGCCGATTGCGAAATTAAAAATTTGAGAAACCCCCAAGCAACATGACAAGCGTGCTTGGGGGCCAGTGTCATTGTGTGTGTACGCTGTTAGCGATACACATACTCACCGCGGTTGTCTTTCCACGCTGATTCAAAATAGACCGCATCTTCTTCATTGCGCGGTGTGACGCCTAACAAAATGCCGCCGCCTTCAACCGCATCTTGATAATACTTTAAGCGCTCTTCTGGCATGCCCCAACCTACCAGGGCACCAACCAAGCCGCCCGCTAATCCGCCTGCGCCAACGCCTGCGAGCGTTGCTGCGATAGGCCCGGCGATCACTAAGCCAAGGCCCGGTACAATCAGCGAAGTGCCAATCGCGGCGAATGCTGCTGCGACTGCACCGATGCCTGCGCCAATAATGCCGCCCACGCCCGCGCCTTCGGTGGCGCGGTTGCCAAGCTCGGTTTCAGCGCCGGTGGCGGCGAAGTGCAGTTTGCGGGTCGCGTCAGACATCACGACATTGACATCCTTGGTGTCATACCCTCGTCCGGTGACGGCGTTATAGGCGCGCTCAGCGCTCGTACGATCACGAAATACGCCGGTGACTAATTTTGATCTCTGTACTGAATTGCTTGAATCTGCTGCTGTCAAGTCCACGCGGGTAGTGGCATTTGCATCGTATGGCTTATCCATTGAAACCTCTTTTAATCATCGCGCCGCACGGTGTGTGCTACGTCGGGGGATTAAAAGTAGGCCGATCTCGCAAGCGCTTCGGTACGCTGGCGCGCTTAAGCGGGGGGCAGTTAATTTGACGTAATGCGCAAGCCCAGCATTCGCAGATATTGCAGAGCTGATTAACATTCCGGGGTGTCGGTATCGACGCTGCCTTGATCAATACCGGTGCGCGCAGAGCTAGCGAGCGCTTGGTATTTTCTGCGAAAGGCGTCCAATACATCCTCTTCCAATTCTTCTAAGTCCAGCAAGGCATTGTGCGCGCCTTTGGTGGCGCGAATGAGTTCGTCGAGTTTGACCTGTATCGCTTCAGTGTCACGGTTTTGCGTGTTCTGAATTAAAAAAACCATTAAGAAGGTAACAATCGTGGTGCCCGTGTTGATCACCAGTTGCCAAGTATCACTGAAGCCGAAAATGGGTCCGGTAATGATCCAAACAGCGATGACAGCGGCGGCTAATGCAAATGTCCTCGGCCTGCCGCAGAAGCGTGAAGCCGTCTTTGCAAACCCAGAGTACCAAGAGGTAGAGCGCATCTTGCGGCCTTTAGGCGCGAAAACTCATAGTAGCGCTATTGGGGTATATGCCGTGTGTGGCAATCCTAAACCGGGCCTAGTCCTAAACCGGGTCTAAACTGGGAAATTCCAACTCACTCGGGAAGACCTTTGCCTTCGCTTAAAAGCCGACTTCTTCTGACTTTTTTTGTCAAAGTGGGAGCGTGCAAAACTTAACGCCCCGCACCCGTCCGCACTGCTATCAATGCAACCCCAGATTAAATAATTTTTTCATAAAAAGCGCCATTACGATGTGTGCAAATAGTGCCATCAGTATACTGATGCCGACCGTTGCCGCTCACTGTGTGTGGGATAGGCAAGCGATCCAGCTTGATGTATAAAAAGCGACAGACGTTGCGCTTTCTATAAACCTCGAAATTGTTCATCCCATGACCTTTCACGCTGCCCGCCACCAACTTTGCGCAATACGCTCGCTGCCATGATTGAGATCAACGCCGTCAGCAAAAGCTTTAACAAACATCTGGCTTTGGATCAGGTCAGTTTGAGCTTGGCGGCTGGGCAAATTTTTGGCTTGCTTGGCCCTAACGGCGCGGGCAAAACCACGTTAATGCGTATTTTGTGTACGCTACTTCACGCTGATGCTGGAACGGTGCGCGTGAATGGCTACCATGTCGCCACCGAAGCGCTACGGGTGCGCCAACAAATCGGCGTGGTCAGCGCGGGAATGGGGGTTTATGAGCGTTTGAGCGGGCGCGAGAATTTGCAGTTTTTCGGCGAACTCAATGGCCTAGCCAAAGCGAAAATCTCCGAACGCATTGACCTGCTCAGTAGTGAGCTTGGCATCGGCAATTGGCTTGATTTACCAGCGGCGGGCTATTCCACCGGCATGAAGCAGAAAATCGTCATTGCGCGCGCGGTTCTGCATGAGCCGATGGTGCTGCTGCTCGATGAAGCCTCAAATGGTTTGGATGTACTGGCGCGCCGCGCCTTGCTGGAATTTGCCACACGTTACCGGGCGCTCGGCAAGCTGGTGATTTACTCCACGCACGTCATGAGCGAGGCCGAATCCTTGTGCGATCGTGCCGCAATTTTGCACATGGGGCGCGTGCTCGCCTGCGATAGCGCCACCGCACTGCGTGCGCAAACCCCGGCCGGTACTTTGGAAGAAACCTTTTTTGCCTTAACGCGCACGGCAGAATTACAAGACGTATCCGCGCAAAAGCGGGGGGCGGCACGATCCGCGTGAGGCAGGTTTTCAGCGTCTTTAAAATGCAGGTGCAGGCCACCGTGCGAGATCGCCGCACCTTTTGGGTGTCGGTACTCCTGCCATTATTGCTGTTACCGCTGCTGACGATAGGAATGCCGCTGCTGATAGCCAAGTTGGCGCCGATGAAAATGGAGCGTCTGAATGTCGGTGTACAAGGGGTTTTGTCGCCGATGTTGCAGCGCGAACTCAGCGGCGGCCTGCTGAATCCGTTGAAGCTGATTCCAGTGCCGGATGCGCAGGCGGCCAAGCAGCAGTTTGGCGTGACCATTGCAGTGCCCAGCGTAATTCCTACTGCACTAGGCGCTGCACCGGCAACCATCAAAGTCTATGTGCACGATAGTGACAAACGCTTGGTCGCAACCGTAGCATTGATCGAATCTGCGGTAACGCGCTACAACCAAGTGCTGCTGCAAAACAAGCTGGCCGAGCTCGGCGTCGACAAAGCCGCGATGCAGCCGCTGCAGACAGAAATTATTCGGCCGAAAAGCGCTTTTGACTTCAATGTGTTGGGCTTTATTGTGCCGTTGTTTTTGAGCATCTGGACTGTGGTTGGCGCGCAAGCCACCGCACTGGACGCCACCGTGGGTGAGCGCGAACGCCAGACGCTGGAATCATTATTCAGCGCGCCAGTGCGCCGCGTGGAAGTGTTACTGGGCAAATTTTTTGCAGTGATGATTTTTGGCCTATTGAGCGGCATCTGCGGCCTACTCGGGTTTTTCCTGACCGCACTGGCAATAAAATTTGGCATCCAACATTTGTTCGGCACCACAGCAACCGCGTTCATCACTACTTTTGGCGCGCAGCTGGGAATTAAATTCGCAATGGGGCCAATTGCAATACTGGCGTTGGTTGTGATGGTGCTGAGTTTGGCCGCGGCATTAAGCGCATTAGTGCTGCTGCCGTGTATTTTTGCCCGCACCAGCAAAGAAGCGCAGTTTTACATCGCACCCAGCATGATGTTGGCAATTGCCGCAGCCATGTTGGTGCAGCTCAAGTCGGTATTCCCAGGATTTTGGGCGCTGTATTGGCTACCGCTGAGCGGCAGCATCGCCTGCGCCGGTGATGCCTTGGCGAATAAAGTGCAGCTAGTTAATTTGCTAACGGCGATGCTCAGCAACGCGGCATTCACCGCTCTGCTGCTGACTGCGGCTTTGTTTTTCTTACAGCGCGAACGGGTTATTTTTCGCTCGAGCTGAGTATTTCGGAAAGGAGCCCAGCGATTGTCAACGCGCAAACCTACTCAAAGCCATCCACCGTCAGCGGCAACTCAACCTCAGCGCGCGCGGCAATCACTGCCAGCTCCATACGAATAATTGCAGGCCCTTGCAGCAAAGCATTGCTGACATTCGCCGGCGTGTCGGTGGCTTTGTGATAGTGCGGGTAGCTATCCCACTCGTTTTCGATCAATAACAAAGTCGGCACCGCGCGATTGATCAAGGGCATGTGATCAGAACCAAACGGCGCCAGACTGGTGCTGACCGTCATGGCCGGCGAATAATCTGCCGCCGCTTGTTGAAATTGCGGCAGCACTGCCGCTAGCGCGCTCGAGGTTTCCAGCAACACATCTAGTGCGCTGGTGCTGGAATAGCCAATCATGTCCATAATCACGGCGAGCTTGATTTTGCCAATCTCTCCGCTACTAACTAAACTCGCGGCATAGGCTTCGCTGCCGTATAAATTTTGCTCTTCACCACCAAAACAAACAAACTTGATCGTGCGTTTAGGTTTGAGATCCGCCATCACGCGCGCCAGCTCTAGCACTGCCGCGCAGCCAGAAGCATTGTCTTCAGCGCCGGGGGAGGGGTTGGTGATATTACTGACCGAGGTATTTCTTGAGTCATAATGCGCACCGACCACAATCCACTCGTCTGGCAGTATGGTGCCGGTCAGGGTGCCCACGACGTTTTCAATCTGTACGCTGCTAGCACCAGAAACGGTAAAGCTAGGCGTGGTGACGGCCAAACCCAAAGCACCGAATTGGCCCGCCAGCCAGTCCCGCGCCAGATCAATTTCGGGGCCAAAGCTGTTGCGCTTCCAGCTTGCTAGTGTGCTCAGATCATTAAACCATCGGGCCGGACTAATGCGCGCCATCAGCGGTTGAAACGCCGGATTGAGCGCTTTGCTGCGCGCCATTTGGCGTGCGCCTAGCACTTCTAAGCCTGGCGTGATTACCGTTAGGCCGCTAACGTTGCGAAACCCGGAAAAGTTGATCGGCATACGCACCAAATTGCCGCGCCCCACTTTGGCAATGGCGGGCAAATGCAGCTTGGCATCACGCTCGTCGCAGGCCATCGATTGCAAAGCAAACGAGTCGGGTGTGACGCTATTAAAACGCGCAAGCACCGGAAACCGCCTGCTCAGCTTTTGGATCGTTTTAGCCTGCGCTGCGACCAATATTTTCGTGTCCAGGCCCAACCACCAGCCGGTTCGATTCGCCTTAATCTGCGCGCGCTCGGCGCTGCTCATTTGCGTGGCGTCCAGCAATAGCGCGTCGAGTTTTGTCTGCAGAACCGGTGTTGCCGCCGCAAAAGCGGGCGATGCACTTAGTAGCAGTGCGAGGAAAATCACACCTATTTTGGTAAAACTCAACAGCGTCATAGTTTTCAACTTCTGCTTTAATGCATCTAGCCAGTGTAGCTTGCACAACAAACACTCGCCTATGTCATCAACACAGTTTGCGTCCAATCAAAAAAGAATTTTTGGTGTGCGTCGGTGATTAATTGGTGTTGATTTCGAACCCGCAGGGTTTAAAGCTCACAAAGTGCATCCTGGAGGGATGCTAGCTGGGTCTGCGATCCCTCCGGCATCGGCGTTTAGGGTCAAATTTCCCAGGGGATGTTGAAGTCTCTGCTTGGTGTCGCGAAAAAGGCCTGTTTTCGCCCGACTTAAGCGCGTGGCGGCAGTCCTTGACCGCACCGAGCAGCGACGAGTGTGCGCAGCTAGGTGAAGTGCGCCGGGAGCGCGATAAGTTTCGTCTTGATTTGGATCGCAAAAATAAGGCGCTGGCGGAAACCGCAGCGTTGCGAACATAAGGCCAGCAGGGCCAGGGCGGCTTTGCGCGCCAGCACGAATGAATTCACCCGCGAACAGCAACTTGCCATTGCTGAGCCGCCCCATTTCCAGCTCGCGTCCAGCGCGTAATAGCTCGATGTTTAAGTGCGAAAAACCAGACGCGTACTGATCGCTGCCACGACTCAATTCGCAGGTATGGTGAAGTTAGAACTCTGCGTCACATTGCCACCCGTCACCCCATCGCCAAACGCCCCGCTAAAGGTGTCGTACTCAGCGGTGATGATGATTGCGCCCGGCGCGCCAGAATTCGCTAGCACGCAGCGCCCAGAACTCGTCAGCGCAGTAGCCGTTGGCACCAAAGTGAGCGTGCAAATGGCACCTCGGTTATCGCTCAAACGCACATTGCCATTGGGTTTAAACAGCGGGCTAGTCGCGCGCACGGTGACTTCAATGGAGCGCTGCGGATCGCTTTCAAAGGCATCACAGAAAATCCGCACATTGCCGCCGCAGGCGCTCGGCATTGGCGTTTCGATCTGAAGTGTAAGCGGATAAAAACTGAACTCACTTTGATTAGATTCGTTATCAACAGTACTCGCAATAATCACGTCTTCTGACGTGAGTGTGATGCCATTAGGAAGTGCAAGCGAAACCGCCTTAATGGTTTGTGCTTGCGCTGCGGTGTAGGTATCGCTACCCAAGTATTCGCTGCCCTCGTCGCCTTCGGCTTTGTAGAAGTCAACTTGGAGCGGATAGATCGAATTGGCGATTGCTGAATCAACGCGATAGCTAATCGACGCATTTCCAAAGTTGACGCTTAAACTCGTGACGTCAGGGAAGTTTTGCAGGCGTCCTACGGCACCGTTTGTGATTGCATCGGCATCGCTGGCATCGTTTGGACGACGACGGTCCTGCGAGCCTGAAAAATTATTGGTTAATCCAAGCTGCGCGTGGTTGCGGATACGATTGCCTCGAGCAATTTGACCACCGGCGGACGATAGTCGAACACCGCTGATCGCATTGGCTATCAAGTTTCCCTCGCCAGGGGCTATCCCACCGACAATGTTTTGAGTACTGGTGCTGCCAAAAATGACTTCTACCGCAACGTTTGCTGAACTATTTGCGCTGCCGTTGGGCATCGGCAACAGGCCTGTAATGTCGGTGCCGATGTAGTTGCCACGCACGCTGTTACCTTGCGGATCGGCGCAGTTACCATGGGTAATACGAACGCCATGACCGGTGTTGCCGGAGATCAGGTTGCGCGCTTGGCTGTCCGCGCTACCAATGGAATGGTTCTGGCCTTCGTTAAAGCTACAACCTACCACCGTAATGCCATTGGCGTCATTGGCTAGAGGCTGAGTACCGGCGGCGTTACTGCCGATGAGATTGCCCAGAATTTGTACCGTATTGCCACTGCTGAAAATTCCACTGTCGCGATTGCCGCTGATGACATTACGCGCCGCAGGCGAATTACCGCCTATGCGTACATTGATGGCCCGATTGGAGCCACCGTTCACATTAATCCCGCGAAAATTAGATGTGGCACTGGTGCCATCGAAATTGGTGCCGATGAAATTGCCTTCGATCACTGAATTACTGCCCGCCAAGCTGAAGAAAAAATCGCCAACATTAATTCCCGCCTGGGCAAACCCGTTAATGATCAATCCGCGCACGGTGAGGCTATTTCCCATGCGTACGCCCGGGCATGATGCGCCGCAACTGCCGCCAAAAAGCTCAATCCGCAGCTGTGCATTACTGCCGCCGACATTTGCAGCGATGGTGTTTGCAGCCGCGCCGGGTTGCGTGTAGCCATCAATCACCAACGGCTGCAAGTTGGCTTCTCCGGAACTTAGCAAGCTGATGCGGCATACGCCAGAGCTTGCATCGCAGCCCGCTTCGCCTGGTGGAATGTTAAATGCGATCGTGTCCAAGACCGCGTCGGCGTTAGCACGAATCATCGCGCCGCGCAAAGAACAGTCACTTGCTGCGGCGCTGCAAGCTGTGATCGCCAGATCGGAAGTAGTATCAACCGTAAAAGTGACGGCGTACGCGCTGGAGGTCAGTGCAGTAAAAATGCAGGCAATACCTTTAACGAAGCGAAACATGGGAACGATGCTCCAAATTGGGGGTGCCAATAGCTTGTGCCGATACTTCGTTTTGAGATACCCCGTTACTGGGGTATTTGATTGCAGAACAACAGAGAAAACTCTCGTCACCCAATAGCGGGTTTTTCATTAAATTGTCGGTTATCTGCCCGCGCACCCCCTGTGCCAGCCCTACGTGGCAACAGCACGCAAAATTGATCTCAAACAAAATACATCGCCACCCAACACGCCACCGCCGCCAGCCAAACTAAAGAGCGCATGGTCGCCTGATCTGCAATGTAGAGCGCGCCATAAACTAGCCGCAACACCACAAACGCGACCGCCAATTGATTGACCGTTTGGTTCGCGCCATGGGCTAGATGCGCGATAACCACAGCGGCGGCAAAAGGCGGGAATGCCTCAAAGGAATTCAGATGCGCCCAGTGCGCGCGTTGCCGCATCCCGGTCAAGCCGCCTTGAAAATCGCGTAC
Organism: Rhodanobacteraceae bacterium; assembly: GCA_043737435.1. Classification (GTDB taxonomy): domain Bacteria; phylum Pseudomonadota; class Gammaproteobacteria; order Xanthomonadales; family SZUA-5; genus JANNYA01. The sequence continues at coordinate 10,942 of JAYTAO010000075.1, forward strand.
CCGGTTATTGTTAAAACCTTTGCCGGAAAATTTGGCCACGCCGGTGAATAAAATCGGCAAAAACGCTGCGATCAACACACAATAAAATGCGACAGTCATATCACTACCCTTACACTCGCGGAACGTTCCCCTAGAGTAAGGCGCGCCAGCCCTCCATGCCACAACTTCGTATATTAGATTTACCCGGACGCGGCATTTTTGATATCGACGTCGCTTCCGGCGGCTTAATCGGTCGGGAAGCCGGTGTTGCGATCCAAATTGAACACCCCACCGTATCGCGCCAGCACGCGCAGCTGGTGCTAAGCGGCGCACAAATGGTGCTGATCGATATGGGCTCGGCCAATGGCACCCGCGTCAATGGCGTGAAAATCACCGGGCCGCAGACGCTGCGCGAAGGGGATTCGGTCGAATTAGGCAAGGTCAACGCCATTTATTTCAATAAGCATGCGCCCACCGCTTTAGCGCCAGCGGCAAAGACCAGCGCAGGCAAGCTCAGCCTGTCCATGGCGACTTCATCCACACGGGATTTGGAGGAAGATGAAAGCCCGGTTGCACATGTGCCCTTGGAGCGAGTGGAAGATTTGTTGGCGGGTTTGCTGGAAATTCTAACCAAACCGCGGCCGCTAGCCGAGCGCGCGCAGCACGTCAGCAAAATGTTCCTCTCGATGATGCCTAGCCTAAGTCAAGCGGCGCTATTGGATCCTTGTGGCAGATTGATTGGTGGCATAACCGATGGTCGCGTGTTGGCAGATGAGTTTTATGGTGCCATTGCGGGAGCTTTGGGCATCCATACCACGGGCGCGCTTATTTTGGACGGGCCCGCGCTAGCAGGATTAAACGCGCAACTGAACATCCAGAGCAACTTACCTGCATTCGTGGTGTGCTTGCCGCTTGAAAGCTCGGTATTTCCGGGTGGCGCGGTGTATTTAGAATCCAATATGGCGTTTTTCACCGGCGAAGTCGCCGATGCTTTGCGCGTAGGCGCGCGCGTGCTGGGCCCGCTGTTGGACCGTGCGCCGGAAGACGCGCGCTTGATGATTACCAACGACGATCTTAAGCTGGGCCAACGAATTCAGCGTAGGTTGTTGCGGCCAGCACCGGAAAATGCTGATGGTCTTAAAATTGCGGTGCAATACATCCCGCATTACGTGATCGGCGGGGATTTTTACGATATTGAGGCATTGCCGAAAAAGGAATACGCCTTTTTATTGGGCGATGTTTCCGGCAAAGGCGCTTCGGCAAGCATTGTGATGGCGCAAATCATGGCGCTAAGCCGTGAGCTGATCGGCCAGTGCTCTGGGCCTGCAGTATTTTTATCGCGCATCAATGCGGCACTGGCCGATTCGTTGGAGCCGGGCGTATTTGCCACCATGGCAGCAGTTTTTGTCAACGCCGAGAAAGGCGCGTGTCGCGTTGCGCTTGCAGGACACAGTGCGCCGGTGATTCGTACCAAAGCGGGCAAAGTATTGGAGCTAGGCTTTGACCCAGGCGCGCCGCTGGGTGCCTCGAAGGTGCTGGACACCAAAGAGCAGCGCGTGATGTTAGCGATAGGCGATGCGATGATTCTCAGCAGCGACGGTTTAGATGAAGCCGAACGTTTGGACAAGGCCGCGAAAGGTCGCAAATTGGAGCTGTTCGGCACGGAGCGGCGTAATGAAGTGATCGCCCGCACCCCTGGCGCGCAAAATTTGGCGATTGCGCTGCGCGAGGCGGTGTTTAGTTTTTCCGGCGAAGAACGCTCCAGTGATGATTTGACGATCTTAGTGGTGGAACGGGGTTAGCGATGCTGGAGGTAA
>JAYTAO010000076.1:0-5248 GCA_043737435.1 Rhodanobacteraceae bacterium
CAAGAACAACGAAAAGAGCGCAATTGTGCCTGAACTTGCGCGGGCATTGAACCGCATTTCACCGCACACTTAGACCCATGCAAACCCCCAACTCTGTCGGCCCCGGCGCGCCAAATAAGGAAGCGCTGACGCCTGCTGCCGCGCGGCAAACGCTGCCCCGCGCGTGGCGATTGATCTTGAGCCCGCTGGAAGCTGCGGCCTGTGATTTACTGCTGCGCCAAGGCGCGCCATTGGAATCAGGCTTGGCAGCATCCCTAGCCATGCGCGCGGAACTTAACGGCGACAGCTATGTTGATTTGGCGGATGCGGCGGGCAGCGTTGCGGGTTGGCTTGATCCCTTGAGCGACCCGCAGCGTTGGCCGGATCTATCGCCCTGGCTGACGGCGCTACGCAGTTGTCCAATGACCGCACAGGCAACGCTCGGCGATACCAGCGCGCACGCCGGCAGCGCACTGGTCGTCTGCGGCAGCCGAGTCTATTTACGTCGCCTTTGGCACGCGCAGACCGAGCTTGCCGCGCGGATTATTTCGCATGTGCGCTTGGACGTCCAAACAAATCCCGAAACTGGGTCAGAAACGCCGCTAGATATAGCTGCTAACACGCTGATCAATAAGCATTTATTCCTGCTTACCGGCGGCCCGGGTACCGGCAAAACCACAGCCGCTGCGCGCTTGGTGCTGCAAGCATCGCGTGCATGGTTGGCGCGTTTTGGCCGCACGCCTATCGTTGCGTTAAGTGCGCCTACTGGCAAAGCTGCAGCGCGTTTGGGTACTGCGTTTTCGGCACAGTTGACGCTATTGAAGCAAGAACAAGCGTTGCAGCCGCAATTGTTCACCGCGTTAAACGCGGTGCCCAGCCTGACCGTGCATAGGCTTTTGGAATTTCGGCCAAAGCAGAATCGCTTTTACGCCGGTGTTGATGCGCCGCTGGCGGTCGATATTTTATTAGTCGATGAAGCCAGCATGCTGTCCTTGTCCTTGATGCAGGCGCTGTTTGGCGCGCTGGATGCGGGTTCGCAGCTTTTACTGTTGGGTGATGCAAATCAGCTCAGCGCAGTGGAAAGCGGCACCCCTTTTGCAGACCTGTTGCAGCTCGCGTTTCAGAAAGACAATGCGTTAAGCGGTTGCGCGATTGAACTTAACCAGCAATGGCGCGCGAACGCGGAGTTAAGTAATGCGGCACAAGCGATTCGGAGTCATCAAAATGCGCTGCCTGCACTCGCGCCTTTTCTTTGGCGTGCAGCGCCAGCGGACAAACCATTTTCAGCTGCTGCGCCCGAGCGGCTTTTGCAGCAGCAGATCGATGCGGGTTTATGGGACGGTTTATGCACCGCTTGCAGCGTCGAGGAGGCGTTCGCACAGCTGAATGTGGCGCGCGTGTTGTGCGTGCTACACGATGGGCCCGCTGGGCAGCGACACGCGAACAGCGTCATCGAAGCCGGGCTCAAGCGGCGCTTTAAATGGCGCAGCGCGGCGCTACATTTCCGTGGTCAGCTATTGATGGCCACCCGCAATGACTATCGTCTGGGCATTATGAATGGCGATGTCGGGCTTTGTTGGCCGGACGCGAATGGCGTTTTGATGCTGTACTTCGAGGCGCGTTCCGGCAAGGATGCGGGCAGCGAGGAGGAACTTGAGGCAATGAGCGATGCCACTAAAACCAGGCTGGTGCCATTCGATGTCGCCTTGCTTACCGGCGTGGTGCCGGCATTTGCGATGACTGTGCATAAAGCCCAGGGCTCGGAATTTGACGCCGTGACGTTGATTTTGCCCGAACTGGATTCCGTTGAACTAGAAAAGATCAGCCTACATCGGGCGTTGATTTACACCGCGATCACGCGGGCGAAGTCGTCGTTGATTATTTGCGCGACGCAAGCCGCCTTGGCGCATGGCCTGCAAACCAGTGCACGGCGCCATTCCGGTTTGGCGGAGCGGCTGTTGCACACAGTTGCTAGTATCTAGACACCGCATGTTTGCCGGGTTTTGCGGGCGTGAGCTATTCCTGCAGCACAATTTTCCCACGCACGCGCCCCGCCTCGCTGAGCTGTATTGCCGCGACACAATCGCTTAAACAAAATTCCTGCGCGATTTTAACCTTCAATGCGCCACGCTCAAGCATGCCCAGCAACATGCCGAGCTGAGCACCGTCCTCGCGCATGAACCAATAGCGATAACGCACTCTTGCTGCCCGCGCTTGCGCGCGCGGCTTTCGACTTAGCCACCAAAATACCGGCTTGAGCAGCGGCTTAGCCAGATCGCTGGCAACTTCAGGCGTGGGCGCATCACCAATGCTGACCACCGCGCCGCCCGGCCGGGTATGGGTAATCGAGCGCAGTAAAATTGCGCCGCCTTGGGTGTCGAGGACCGCGTCAAACGGCTCGCACAGTTGGGTGAAATCCTGGCTTTTATAATCAATACAGCATTCCGCGCCCAGCTCTGTCAGCCACGCGTGGGTGTCGGTAGACGCCGTTGTGCTCACATGTGCGCCAAGATGTTTTGCCAACTGAATTGCCAAATGCCCAACGCCACCGCTACCGGCGTGAATCAATACGCGCTGCCCTGCCTTGAGCTGCAGCACCTCAGTCAAACACTGCCATGCGGTCAAACCGGCTAAGGCTACCGCCGCAGCGTCGGCAAAGCTTACCGCATTGGGAATCGGCGCCAGTTGGTCGAGATGGGCACAGACACTTTGCGCAAACGCGCCAATGCGCTCTTTGCTTAGGCGCGCCGCAACGCGATCACCCACTTGGTATTTGCTGACGCCGGCGCCAAGCGCAGTCACAACGCCCGCGGCATCGCTGCCTAAGATCAGCGGCATTTTGTACGGCAAAAGCGCCTTCACCAGGCCGTCGCGGGTTTTAAAATCAATCGGATTGATGCTGGCCGCGCACATGCGAAATACCAGCTCGCCTGGGCCTGGCTGGGGTTCGGGCCGGGTACCAATGCGCAGTTGCGATGCATCGCCATAGCGTTCGATGTAGCACGCTTGCATAGTCTGCCTCGTAAAAATGGAGTTGGGCGATAGCTTGACATGTTGTGCGCCGGATTCCGCCAAGCCTGCTTGTCGTGTCGCGCACGCGAGATTTATTCAAATGCAAATGCGAATGATTGCTGTTAACATATGAAAATCCCAACGAACTTTGATTTCTATGATCCGCAACGTACTTGCTTTAACCATCGCTACCGCACTGATTTCCAGCGCCGCATTTTCTGCGACCAGCGCCAATTTGGCCTACGACGAGGCGGATGCCCAGACCCTACCCAGCGTGATTGTGGAAGCGGAAGCTGAATCAGATCACTCGGTGCAGGGGCCGTTTTTGCCGGATGTGCAAGGCACCAAGATCAACGTCGGCAAGAAGACCACGATGATTGACTTAGACGCACTGCCGGCCATTAACGCCAGCAATTACCGTCAAGCATTGCTGCAAACGCCCGGCTTAATTTTGAGCGAAGAAAGCTCGCCGTTGCTGAGTATTGGCTATCGCGGCTTGGAGCCGCACCGCACGCAATATACGCAAGTGCTCGAAGATGGCATTCCTATTCATGCCGATCAGTTGGGTTACCCAGAGGCTTATTACGTGCCGCCGCTGGATACCGTGGATCGCATTGAGTTCATTCGTGGTGGTGGCTCGTTGATGTATGGGCCACAGCCCGGTGGTGCATTGAATTATGTGACGCATCGGCCGCGTTTAGACCGTGAATTTGGCGGCGCTACCAGTAACACTTTTGGTTCTGACAGCGCATGGAACAGTTTTAGCTATCTTGACGGCACGGTTGGCAGGCTGGGCTACTATGGCTACGTCAATCACCGCGAAAGTGATGGTTTTCGCGCCGCAAATAGCGACATTTCACTTAACGCTGGCTTGATAAAATTAGCACTGGACGCGGATGGTCCTAGCCGTTGGTTTCTAACACTAGAAACTTACCGCGAAAAACATGGCGAGCCGGGCGGCCTGAGCCTAGCGCGGGGCGCGCTTGATGTGAATTACGATGTCAACCGCGAGGCAAGCTCGCGCCAATTTGATCGCTTCGAGTTGGCGCGTGATGCGGCAAGTTTAACTTTCGAGCAAGATTTGGATGCAGGCCAATTTATCAGCCGCGCGTGGGTAAGCGACTACACCCGCTACAGCCGACGTCAGCGCGGTGGCGGCTTTGGCACATTACCCACCGGCGCTAATGCAACGACCAACGACATTGAGAATCAAAACTTTAAAACCTATGGGATTGAAGGTCGTTTTCGCCGTGATTGGGGCGGTGAAAGCCAACACATATTTACCGCTGGCGCGCAGGTCTTTCGATCCGAATCGCCGCGCACGGATGTGCGCGGTGCCAGCGCCAACGCCACAACCGGCGTACTGCGGATCGCCTCCCAGCGTGATACGGACTACACGCCGGTATTTGCCGAAAACTTGTTTCGCTTTGGCAATTTCAGCATCACCCCGGGCGTGCGCATTGAGCGCTATGAGCAAAGCGTAAACACCCGCTTTGTTGAGCCCGCCGCCGCGGCGCGCGCGCGTGCCGATCGTAACACCGTGCCGCTATTTGGCTTAGGCGCGGCGTTTAACTTCAGCATGGACAGCATGGTGTATTTCAACGCCACGGAAAGCTATCGGGCACCTTTATTCACTGAAGCCGTGCCAAACAGCACCACCACGGTCGTGTCCGGTGATCTAGCGGAGGGCAGCAGTTGGCAGAGTGATCTCGGTTTTCGCAGCACCGCGATTGCCAATTTGGTGCTTGATGCCAGCGTTTTTTACATGAATTTCAAAGACAAAATTGGCGGCGCGGGCACCCCTGCAGATCCACTGCGCAATATTGGCGAAATTAAATATCGCGGCGTCGAAGCGGCAATTAGCTACGATTTTTTTGGTGCCGTCACCCCGGACGATGCAAAACTTAACGGCCTGCTCAACGTGACCTTGCTTGATGCAGAAATCACGCGGGACAGCGTGGCGACGCGGGTCGGCAAAACCCCGCAGTACGCGCCTGATTATGTGCTGCGCGCGGGTTTAATTTATGCGCCGACTGAAAGCCAAAAAATCGCATTACTTGCCAGCTTTGTCGATGCCAGCTTTGCCGATGATTCCAACACCGCGACGCGCTTTATGCCCGGCTATCAGGTGTGGGATTTAACGAGCGAATGGCAAATTAACGACGGCCCGCTGACAGCGCTGGCAGGGGTCAATAATTTGCTGGATGAAGAATATTACGCACGCATTCGCAATGATGGCATTGACCCAGCACCAGGG
>JAYTAO010000077.1:0-2052 GCA_043737435.1 Rhodanobacteraceae bacterium
GGCACGCACGCGTTTGATTCGGCTCGCTACCGCGGTCGCTAGATGGCGCGGGCGAATCGGCTTGGTCAAATAGTCATCACCGCCGATATTTAGCGCATCAAAGCGCATTTGTGCGTCTTGCTCGCCGCTTAAAAACACAATCGGCAGCAGCAAGGAATCGGAGCGTTGCCGCAAAATCGCGGTCAATTCCATACCGTTTAAGCCCGGCAGGTACAGATCCATTAGCACCAGATCCGGGCGCATTGAGGTCAGCGCAACCAGCGCCTCTTCGGCACTCAATGCCGAAACCACTTCCATACCTTTGCGCTTAAGCACACCGGCGCAAAACATCGCCTGCTGACGATCATCGTCAACAATCAGCACCTGGAACTTTGCGTCTTCACGAACGGTGGCTAGTTCGGCGATCGCCACAGCGATATCTTCGGCGCTCGGCGCTTCTAGATAGCAATCTGCCCAGCCCAGGGCCGCGGTCAAGCGACGCGCGGCGCTAGCATGTTTATTCACCGCAACCAGCGGCACGCGCATCGACAAACCGGGCTGCTCTTTTTCGATTACATCAAGTAGCTCGCTCAGTGCGGGCATCAACGCTGCTTCACAAATCAAGGCGGCAGGCGTTTGCTTGACCAGCGCCTCGGTTAAAGCGTCGCCTTCGGCAAATACATGCAAAGCGAACTGGCGTTTACTTAGGCTGAGCTGTAGTTCGCGCGGTAGCACCGCCGATTGGGTTGGATCCAGTTCCGCCAGCATAAAAACCGCGCGGAAATTGGCTTGCGCGGCATCCGGCATTAAGCGCGGCTTTTCCGTTTTCTTTTGCAGTACACCGTCCTTGCCGATCAAAGCATTGACCTTGCGCCCCAGCTCCATAAAGCGCCCGTGGCCTTGCTCGTCAGGACCATCTTTGACATACAAAAGCACCGATGCACTCAGCGCGCGCGCCAAAGTGGAAAGTTCGGTAAAACCGTGTTCCCTAGCTAGCTCTGAAAGTGCACTAAATTGCCCCACCAAAACCTGCGCGTGTTTGCTAACCCAGCCAGTTTTTAGCAGTCCCGCTAGCGCACGAAGTTGGTCGCGGGCAACGGTCGCAATCGATTCAGACATAGGGGCCCAAGCAACGAAGAGTCTCGCCGCAAGGCGACACGCTGAAGACGTCTCGCCGCAAGGCGACACGGCAAGTATGACCAGCGCTTTCGGCGTCAGTCGGTTTAAATCTTTTAACAGAGTACGTCAAAAAGTGACAAATCTAAACCGTTTAGAACGTGACTTAATGACACGTTGCGCGCTGCAGCCCGAGCAGTGAATGCGAAGCGGCGATGTACACTTGCATGATGACCTTTAACCCCAGCTGCCTGACTTTACCGCCTCTAGCGCTCTATATTCACCTTCCTTGGTGTGTACGAAAATGTCCGTATTGCGACTTCAACTCGCATCAGCAGCCCAAAACGATCCCTGAAAGCGATTACATTCGCGCGCTCTTGGCCGATTTAGAACAAGACTTGCCCGCCGTATGGGGGCGGCCGGTGGTCAGCATATTTTTTGGTGGCGGCACGCCGAGCCTATTTTCCCCCGCAGGCATAGCCGCGATCCTAAGCGGCGTGCGTGCGCGGCTTACGCTGCGGCCGGATGCCGAAATCACGCTGGAAACCAACCCGGGCACCGCTGAGTTTGGCCGTTTTGAAGGCTATCTGGACGCGGGCATCAATCGCATTTCTTTGGGCGTGCAAAGTTTTGACGATCTGAAGCTCAAGCGCCTAGGCCGCATTCATAGCGCTGGGGAAGCGCAGCGCGCGTTTGAATTAGCGCGCAAGGCCGGGCTGCAAAACATCAATATTGATTTGATGTACGCGCTGCCAGCACAGACGGAAACGGACGCACTGGCCGATCTTAGCCAAGCCTTGGCGTTGGCACCTGAGCATATTTCCCACTATCACCTAACGCTTGAGCCAGACACGGTTTACGCCAAATTCCCTCCGCAAGATTTGCCAGACGAGGATAGCGCTTGGGCCATGCAGGAAGCCTGCGAGGCTAAGTTAGAGTCGGCAAACTTTGAGCATT
>JAYTAO010000078.1:0-2051 GCA_043737435.1 Rhodanobacteraceae bacterium
GCAACGCGGGACTACATCAGTACCGTGCTCACGTCTTGCTGGAACGCCAAAAAAATGCATCCTTTTGTCCGACCAACTGCGGTTTCTAGGTTTATCTGATGAGGTCAAACTAACTGTGTATCGGCTGGTGCAGGGGTCATTGACCAACACCGCAAAACATCTCGGTGCTAGCGAAGTGCAGCTCAATCTAGCTTAGAGTGGGTGCATGTCGTTGTTACTGTCATTGACGACGGCTGTGGCTTGAACCCAGCGGAGGTGCTAAAACCTTCGCATGGTTTGAGAAAAACGTTGCAGTGGCCTAAGGCCTTCGGCAAACCGTATTACAAGATGATTTCGCTTCGCAGCAGCAGCATCAGGACAATTCACTGCGATACTGCACAAGCTTATCCGCATCAGCGGCAAGCGAAACAATACTGAGTTCTAATTTGTGCCCAAATAACGTCCGCAGAGCATTTTCAATCGCAAGCAGCTCGCGTTGCCGATACGGTTGAATCGCCAGCTCCAACGCCTTATTGCTGCGTTGCATTAACGTCCATTGCGCCAAGGCGAAAGCTTTCAGCGCATGGGTGACATCAATATTGTTGAGCCACGCGCCGCTGCTGGTCAGATATCGCACCGGCGCGCGTCCACTCAAATCGCGCAGCAGCCAAACGCCCGCGCACTGCGTCAAAGCGGCGAAATCCCCAGTGCGATAACGCAGTAGCGGCAAGCAAAAATTAAAGCCGCCGGAGAGCGTAATCTCACCGCGTTCACCCGCCGCGCAAACGCTGCCATCGGGCCGCAAAATCTCGACGTTGAGCTCGGGCTGCAGTAAAACAAAGCCATCGAGCTCCGCGTCAAAAACCGCAATGGGTCCTGCCTCGTTCATCGAATACAAATCCAGCACCGGGCAGCTAAAACGCGCAATCAAGCGCTGGCGTAATGCCGGCAGCAGCGTCATTGATGTCGATACTAAAGCGGCTGGCCGGTGTGTAGTTTCCAGCGCTAACAACGCGCTAAACGCGAGCGGATCACCGCTATAAAGCTCCGCCTGCAAGGCATCAATATAGCGCGCCGGGTCGTTAGGATCACGCCAATCATTCGGGTGCAAGTTGATTTTTGCCAGGCCTGACTCGCCGCGCGTAGGTGCCACTGAAACATAGGTAAAGCAGCGCCTTTGATGCCCAATCAGCAGCAAACCCACTTCGTTGGTGCTAGCCTGCAAAGTCACGCCAAAACGCGCTAAGGCACGCTGATAAAACACCCGATAGCAGGCCGCCACGCGCGGGTGCGAGGGCAACATCAAGGCGTGGCCGGTGGTGCCGCTCGTGCTGTAATGAATAATGCGCGCTGCAGAAACGTCATCGGGCACAAATTGCACAATATCGGCCGATAACTCCGCTCGCGACACCGGCGCAATATCGGGGAAATATTTTGGCGGCCCACCTTGAGCCCGATAAAACGGCACTAGCGCGTAGCTGCGCTGAATCAATTGTTGCAACCAAATCGGTGCGTAAGCAATCTGCAGATGTGATTTCTGCGTCACCTTTAATTCCTGCATACGCGCTTCAAACGCGGCAAGCAGCGGCAAATCCTGCTCGGTCAAGCGATGCCCACTTTGGTTGCGGTAAATTGGTGCCGCCGGGTGTTCAGATAAACGACGCAGCATCGCGCGGCCCGGCGCATGCAAAATCGGAAAGCGATCCTGCAAATCCGGCTCGAGCGCTAAGCTTGGCTCTGAATAAATGCTGGCGTCTATCCGACTCTTTTCGCCCACCGCGCTTACTTCGACGTCGCCGCGTACACGCCATCCCAGTGCGCACTTGGTGGGTTGGCGCGAAAAACGGCGGCTCGTTCTAAATAAACGTCATAAAAACCACCGAGTTCAGGCCAATCTAGGGACAGCGCGTGACAAAAAAGCTCGCACTCAGGCCAATTTTGAGCTTGGTAGGCTTTGAGCATTTCTTGATGCCGCGCGGCATGTTGCCGGAATGACTTGGATTCCAACATAGACTTATCGCCCATCAGGGCGTGGATTCGCACCGGCACAAGCTTGCCTTTAACTTTGATAA
>JAYTAO010000079.1:0-5223 GCA_043737435.1 Rhodanobacteraceae bacterium
CAAGAAGCTGTAGTTTTGATAGCGCAAGAGCTAAAGTTTTCGGATACTTAGGCCAGCCTAAGTCTAAATCGAGTGCAAGTAATGAGCGAACGCCAAGTAATGGAATATGACGTTGTAATCGTCGGCGCCGGGCCCGCAGGTTTAGCGGCCGCGATTCGCTTAAAACAAATTAATACTGAAACCAGCGTTTGCGTGATCGAAAAGGCCTCGCAGTTGGGCGCGCACATACTTTCAGGTGCCGTGATTGAGCCACAGCCTTTGGACGAACTGATTCCAGGTTGGCGTAGTGCACCGCCGCCGGTGTGCATCCCGGCCGGTGTCGATGAGTTTTATTTTCTCAGCAAAACCGGCGCGACCAAACTGCCGACGCCGCCGCAGATGCATAACGAGGGTAATTTTATCGTCTCGCTTTCGGCAATGTGCGCTTGGTTAGGCGACAAGGCGATGAATGAATTCGGCGTTGAAATCTACCCTGGCTTTGCTGCCAGTGAGTGCTTATTTGACGAATCCGGCGCTGTCGCCGGAGTGCGTATCGGCGATATGGGCGTTGCCAAAGACGGCAGCCATAAAGATAGTTATGCCGAAGGGGTGGACATCAAAGCCAAAGTCACGGTGCTAGCGGAGGGCGCACGCGGGCATTTGACCAAGCAATTAGTGGCGCGCTTTAAGCTGGATGAAAAATCTGACCCGCAAAGCTATTCAATTGGAATCAAAGAACTATGGCAGGTCAAACCGGGCAATAGCGTGCCGGGCAAAATTATCCATACGCTGGGCTGGCCTGCGGACTACAAAACCTACGGCGGCAGCTTTATTTATCATTTGGATCAAGACCGTATCGCGCTGGGTTATGTCAGCGGTTTGGACTATTCCGACCCACGCTATCAACCCTATGAGGCGTTTCAGCAGCTCAAGCACCACCCATTGATCAAGCCCATGCTGGAGGGCGGCACGATCATGTCGGCCGGTGCGCGCGCGATTGTGACCGGCGGTTATCAGAGCCTCCCTAAAGTTGAAATGCCGGGTGCAGTGTTGATCGGTGACACCGCTGGCTTGTTGAATGTGCCCAAGATTAAAGGCACACATCAAGCGTTGCGCAGCGGCATGATGGTGGCTGAGCACTTGTCGGCGACTAAACTAGTGCCTGCGGGCTGGGATGCGGCGCTACGCTCATCGCCAGTGATGCGCGAGCTGCACGGCGTGCGCAATATCAAGCCGGGCTTTAAACGCGGCCTTTATTTTGGCCTTGTCAATGCCGGTTGGGAAACCTTAACGCGCGGGAAAAGCCCGTGGACATTTCGCAATAAAGCCGATTTTGGCAGCTTGAAAAAACTGAGCGAAGCGGAAAGCCCGAAGCGCGATTATGTTGAACGAACCCTAGCACCGCGTGATCGCTTACAGGGCGTTTATTACGCCTCGACTGCGCACGAAGAAAATCAACCAATGCATTTAGTCGTCAGCGATACCAATATTTGCATCACCAAATGCGTTGAGGAATACGCCAACCCCTGCACTCGGTTTTGCCCGGCCGGAGTTTATGAAATAGCAGAGGATGCCGGCGGCAAGCGCTTGCAAATTAATTCCAGCAATTGCGTGCATTGCAAAACCTGCGATATCAAAGACCCGTATCAGATTATTAATTGGGTTACGCCGGAGGGCGGGGCAGGGCCGAACTATCAGAATTTGTGAGGCTTGCTCCGGTGGTGACGTTCATGCTTTCCTGCACGTCGTGATGACAAAAGGAATAGTTGGGTGGAAAAATTGCCCAGCGTTAAGCCAAACAATCCGAAAAGCTTCGTTCATCTAAAAATGATGCTCAGTCTGCTTGCGCAAGATAGCGTCAGCGCCTCTCAGAACGAATGAATAGGGAGTTTCGCTTGCGCCTTGATTTACGTTTTCCGCCAATTTTTATTGCCATTTTTGCCGCTAGTTTGGTGCAAGCCAAACCTCTGAACGAGGCGCAGATCAATGCTGTCAATGCTGCCGCACAGAAACAATTGAATTCCTTGGTGAGTTCGAAAAAATATGCGGGCGCAGGCTTCGCGCTGATTGATGAGGGCCGCGTCGTGCTGTTGAGCGCCAATGGTGTGCGTAACAAAGCGGCACCCAATTCCGGCGCCTTTGGCTTAGACACACCTGTGCCGGTGGGTAGCGTGACGCGAATGTTCGCGGTGCTTAGCGCATTAAAACTAAGTGAGGCCGGCAAGCTTGATTTAAGCAAATCTATAGACAGCTATTTACCGCAGCTCAAATTTGCCAGCCGCATACCCGCGGCGCAAATTCGACCGATTTCGGTGCGTGATTTGTTGTTGAGCAGCTCGGGCATTACCCGTGGCAGCTTTAAAGACTTATTTGTGGCACCCGGCACGCCGCAGCGTGATGTACTAGCGCAGCCGGTGTGGTTGTCTAGGCCCGCAGGTGGTTTCGCAGAACAATCTTTTTTAGCGGACGCCTTGTTGGGCAAAGTGCTAGAGCAAGCCAGCGGCATAGATTTCGCAGCATTGATTCAACGCGAAATTAGTGGCCCGATGAAATTAGTAGCGACGAGTTTCAGTACCGATGCAGGCATGGCGGCAATGCATGACGAAGGCAAAGCTTTGCCCCTGCGGGTAGCAGGAATTCCAGCGGCATTGGGCTTGCACACCAGCGTGCGCGATTTGGCGAGCTTGATTGCAGCGCTAGATTCGGACGCAGGCAGCATCAGCTCGGCAACGCGTGCGCTGATCCTGCACAGCCAAAATAAGGATTTGCGCTACGACTTTAGCGCGGCTGGCAGCGGCCAGGGCTACGCATTTTCCTTTTCCGAAAGTGTGCGCAAGCAAGTCGGGTTAGTCGGCTTTTTAGATAGCTCTCTAACTGGTTTTGAAGCATCAATTCGCGTGTTTCCGCAGCACCGGCTTGCGGTCGTGGCACTCAGTAACTCTTCCAGTGAAGACGATATCTTTCGTGAGCTAGTCAAAACGATTTGCGATAGTGCGTTGAAAGAAAAAGCCAATGTGCCCGCACGCGGCAAACAAGTTCTGCGGGCACCGCCAGAGAACTTAAATTTGCCAAGCGGATTCGTTGCCACACCGGTGCAAAGCGCTTATGCCACACCCGCCGGTTTGGTGCGCACCGAAATCGAGGGGGATCGCTTTGATTTCAATCTAGGTGGTTTTGGCTTGCGCGCGTATCGCCGCCCGGATGGTTGGTATCGCTTGAGCTACCGCTTGCTGGGCATGATTCCATTGAATTTGAGCTTCATCGAAAACATTTTAATTGCGCCGGTCAGTGACAGCCGTCCCGGCGGTCAAAAGCACCTCATGCTGTTTTCCGCAGGCTCCGAAGTCGGCTTGTTCGGTGCCGCGATTGCCTTGAACAGCGTAGCGGGCGATGTCGGCGAAGCCTGGTTGGGTGACTATGAGATTGCAAATCCGGACGCGATGAGTAACTCCACCAAGGTTTCGGATATTGAAATCGTGCGCGAGCAAGGTGTGCTGTTACTGCGTGCAACTTTTGATCGCTTTATCAACGTCGACTTTGCCTTGCCTTTGAGTATCACCGATGCCAAATTCGCCATTCTGAGCGGCGTCGGACCTGGCTTGGGCGAACCAGTCAGGCGCGATGCCGAGGGAACCCTTAATTTTTCGGGGTATTTGTTGCGCCGTAAGAATTAGTGTGACCAAGAATTCAAAATCTTCTTTAGCGAAGGACTAAAGTCTGCGACGTTGCGCGTTACCAGCGTTAAATCATGCACTCGCACAACCGCGGCAATAAACGCGTCCATCGCGGTAATCGGACCCCCAATTAAGTCTCGTTCGGCGACGAGTACGCCCCAAGCATCGGCAACCGCCGTATCAATTGTCAGGATGCGGCCCTCGAAGCGTTGCGGTAAATCAATTTGTAACCAGCTTTCTAATTGGCTGCGGCGGCGACCGTGTGCAATTCGTGCAGTACCACGACGTAGTTGTGCCAGGGTGATTACACTAATAAAAACGTAAGCTTGGTTAGCGTACGCAACTTATTTGACCAGCGCCGCATCCGGATCTGGTTTTACCCATTCCGACACCACATTTGTATCAAGCAAAAAAAGTCAAAGATCTAACGTTTAAGAGTGTCGCTACGTCGCGCAACTTCAAGATCGGAGCCCGGCAAAAGCGAAGCCGCGAAAAAATCCGCGAGGTTATCGCTGCGCTTTGCTTTTTTTTGCTCTGGCAAAACATCCAAACCTAGCTCGTGCTCCCATTCTTTTGCTGACACGACTATGGCTGCAGTTTTGCCATTTTGGATAATTGCTTGCGGCCTCCGTGAATCAGCCAGAGTAATGAGTTCACTAAATTTTGCTTTGGCTTGCGCTACTGACCAGGTTTCCATGATTGCCGCCAACGGTCATTTGAAGTGATCAGTTTAGGCATACTCAGCCGAAGCGTCTATGCAAAAAATTTGGCGCGTCAGTCAAAACTGACGAAAACCCGCGCTTAACCTGTAATGCCCGCATCGTTAACGATAAACCCCCGCAATACCCCCGCAATACGCGCCTCATTGCGCTGCCACCACACGCCAAAAAACACCACGCCCAGGCCAATCGCGCATAGCGCAAACGGGAACAAAATGCTGGACGCAAACACGTCAAAAGACAGCCAGCTTAAGTAGCCGAAAAAGCTTGTCGCGCCCAGTATGGTGAAAATCCGGCGGTTCAATAGCGCACCAGTAAAGATCATTATGACGCTCAAAAGTGCGTACGCATGTTTGTGCCACCAGATATCAGTGCTGGACCAGCTCAGCGCGCCCCAAAATGCCATGGCACCAAATAAACATAGCCAAAAGCCCAAGTCCGGCTTACGCGCGGTGCGGCGGTCGAGCAGCAACGAGGCAATCACCATCAGTAACCCCACCACAATCGAGGCCGGGCGATAAAAATCCCAGCTATCAGGTTCTGAGGCAAAAAAGCGCGCGACGTCCATGGAAAAATACCAGCCAACTAACGCAACTGGCATCATCAGGAATGGCAAACGATAGCGCCAAAGTGCGATAGCACCGGCAGCTAGAGTTGCTAGCTCCATTAAAATCCAACGCCAATCAATATAGGCATGAAAATCCCGGTAGCTTTCAGCACCATAGCTCTCTGACCAAAATCCGCTCAAGCGTTGCAGGCAATAAACCAGTAGCGGCACCATGGTCACGGCAAGTGCCGCCATAATGCCAGCGGGAATATCAAGCTTTCGCTTTAAAAACCATTCCGTTAGC
>JAYTAO010000080.1:0-5212 GCA_043737435.1 Rhodanobacteraceae bacterium
CCAAGATATTCTAGCGCCTGCAGCACGTCCAAATAGCTCTTGCCGGTGGTAATAATACCGAGCCGTGCTTTGGGCGAATCAAAGATGATTTTGTCGAGCTGATTCACCCGCGCGAACGCCATCGCCGCCTGCATCGCGTATTGGTGCAAGCGCATTTCCTGCTGCATCGGGGGATCCGGCCAACGAATATTTAATCCGCCCTGCGGCATCTCAAAATCGCTGGGGATGACGATGCCGAGCTGATGTGGATTAACGTGCACGGAAGCCGAGGATTCCACCGTTTCGGCAATGGTTTTAAAGCCGACCCAACGCCCGGTATAGCGGCTCAGCGCCCAACCCAAAATGCCCATGTCCAAAATATCCTGCACGCCAGCAGGGTTCAAAATCGGCATCATCGCCGAGATAAATTCGTGCTCAGATTGGTGCGGCAAAGTCGAGCTGCGGCAGGCGTGATCATCGCCCGCCAAAACCAAAACCCCGCCATGTTTACTGGTGCCGGCGGCGTTGCCGTGTTTAAACACATCGCCGGTGCGATCCACGCCTGGGCCTTTGCCGTACCACATCGCAAAAGCACCATCGACTTTAGCACCCGGAAATAAATTCAGCTGCTGCGAGCCCCAAACCGCGGTTGCCGCCAAGTCTTCATTTAAGCCCGGCGCGAATTCCACACCTGAGCTTTTCAAATGTTTGCGCGCTTTCCACAAGGCCTGATCCAAACCGCCCAGCGGGCTGCCGCGATAGCCAGAAATAAAGCCGCCGGTATTTAACCCGGAAGCTTTGTCACGCTGGCGCTGCATCAGCGGCAAGCGCACCAAGGCTTGGATACCGGACAAATAAATGCGCCCGTCAAAACGAGTGTATTTGGAATCTAGGGTGTAATCCCGGTCCAGAAATTCGCTGGAGATTGGGTCGCTGTTGGCAGTAGCAGTAGAGCTAATTACTGTGGACATTTTTGAGCCTAGGTTTGGGGCTGGATGCAAATTTTTTGATAGGTATTTCAATGAGGTGAGGCGTGCCAAGGCGTTTTTTTCAAACCGAGCACGAGCGCTAAGCGCCAAGTTTCAATCAGTCAACACGATAACGCCAGCAGCTTTAGCGCAGCGCGCCAATTTCACATCCAACGTCGCCAACGGCAGGTTCAGGCGCTTCGCCATTTCCAAATAGATGTAGTCATCTGGCGTCAAGTCATGATGCACCGCACCGGCTAGCAAGGCATCGAAACTCAAGCTTAGCGACTCAAAGCGCATCGGCAGCGCCTGCACTTCGCGCGCAATCTGGCTGAGTAGCGCTGGGTCAACCTGTTTGCGCCGCATCGCGCTGCATAGCACATTGGCAAGTTCAAGCTTGAAAAGCACCGGCAACACAAAAAAAAGTTTTGGGCGCCGCTTCCAGCAGGCGGTTCGCGGTGCTGCTCGCCGCATCCGGCAGCAGCCACGCGGCGGCAACGGTGCAGTCGATCACGACTTCGTCAGGAATACTGGGAACCGCAGAAATTGCCTCCACTTAACGCCGCCCCTCAGATTTCCACGCTTGAATATCCATTTGCGTAATGCCGGTTGTGCCGATTTCCCGACGCAAGCGCTGAATGCTTAACACCGCCTGCGCAATCTCGGCGGGGCGGGCGTCGGCTTGAAATGGCACTAGACTGGCGACTGGCAAGCCGTGCCTTGTAATCGTGATTTTTTCCCCAGCAACGACTTGATCGAGCAATTCGCTGAATTTGGTTTTAGCTTCAAAAGCACCAACAGAGATCATCTAAACCGCCTGAAAAACTGGTCAACCAGTTTAATCAGTATAGCGGAGCCTGGCAGAATAAAACGTTAACCGAATGCCTTATTAGTCAAACACGAACGACACCTGCTGCGGTTCAATGCGCCCGGCCTCATGAAATATGCGCTTGAATTCCGCGCGCGACACGCTGACGTAGCGTTCATTGCCGCCGATCTCGACCTGAGCGCCCTCAGTCAAAGCGTGCCCGGCATCGTCCACACGCACCACCATCGTGGCTTTGCGCCCGGTGTGGCAGATCGTTTTCAGCTCGACCATGGAATCGCACCACGCCAATAAATATTGGCTGCCTTCAAAAAGCTCACCGCGAAAATCAGTGCGCAAGCCGTAGGCCAGCACCGGCACGTCCAGCTTGTCGACAATCTCCGTCAACTGCCAAACCTGCGCTTTTTTTAAAAACTGCGCCTCATCGACAAGCAGGCAGCTGATTGAACCCAATTGCTGGACATTGGTTTGCACTAGCGCCAACAAATCATCCGAGGCGTTGAACACCAGCGCATTGGACTTCAAGCCAATCCGCGATTGCACCACGCCGACGCCATAGCGATCATCCAAACGCGGCGTCAAAATGAGCGTACGCATACCGCGCTCGTGATAGTTGTGCGCGCTTTGCAGCAACATCGTGGTTTTACCGGCATTCATCGCCGAATAGTAGAAATAAAGTTTGGCCATGGCTTGGATAAATTCACTAGTAAGCCAACTATTTTACCGGCTTAGATACTTGGCCTGAACACGATTAGAGTCAAAAAAAATATTCGGTTTAATCCCGGCTTTCAACTGCGCGCACGCGCTGCAAATCACGCGATTTTTCTTGCCCGTCGGCCCGAATTTGCGCTCTTTCTTGGCGCGTTAAGCACACGGTCGTCGTCATGTTGGAGCCTGTCCGCTTGACGCGCTCACAAATTTTTTCATCAATGGTCGCGGCGCGTGCACGCAATGATTCATAATTTGCTACGAGAATGTTTTTGTCCGCTTCTCCAAGCGCGGAAAATTCGGAAATTGCTGATAGGCGGTTTGAAAGTGCGGTCGCGTCAGCCAAATACTTTGGGCGCTCGCTAGATTTCAGTTTAGGTGCCAATTTTTTCAAAATTTCTATGCGCTTTACAAGTTGCTTAGGTGAAATTTCATCAAGCACAATCGCCGCCGAGACAGCCGCCGCGAACGAAAAATTCGATAAAAACAGAAATAAAAAAATTACTTTACGCATTGAGACCGCCCTCTTGGCTAAGCAATGAAATCTTGTCCAGATATTATTACGAATAAAATCGTATTTTGTAAAGCTCGCTTTCAATTTAGGATCTGACCGTATAGCCTTAAGCGCCAAGGTTGTGTACGACAGAGGCTGTAAATGACGCGCAAATCCAGCTCTAAGCCGACTGAGGCTGAACTCGCAATACTTAATGTGCTTTGGCGCGCAGGCCCAAAGCCGGTGCGCGATGTTAATGAACAATTACAGGCAGGTAATCAAGCCACGGGCTATACCACTACGCTCAAGCTCCTGCAGCTGATGCACGGCAAAGGCTTGGTAATTCGAGACGAAACCGAACGCGCGCACATTTATGCGGCGGCAATGCCGAAAACGCAGGTTGAACATCTTATGTTAGGCGATTTGGTCTCGCGCTTATTTGGTGGTTCTTCGCAACGATTGGTGATGCAGGCGTTGGGGCAAACGCCGCCCGTTAGTCGGGTTGAACTCGAGGAAATCCGCGCCATGCTCAACCGGATGGAACAAGATTTATGAACGCCGCTGAGATGGGGCTGGGCCTGCAAACGCTGCAAATACTTGGGTGGGCGCTACTGCACTCGCTTTGGATTGGCACCTTAATCGGCATGGTTTTTGCGCTATTGCGGCCGTTGGTTCGCGATCACATCAGCATGCGCTATTGGCTGGGCGTGGGCTGCTTGTTGGCTTTTGCAAGCATTGAATTTGCGATGTTCGTGAACGCTTTGCTCAGCGC
This sequence comes from Rhodanobacteraceae bacterium, assembly GCA_043737435.1. Lineage (GTDB taxonomy): Bacteria > Pseudomonadota > Gammaproteobacteria > Xanthomonadales > SZUA-5 > JANNYA01. The sequence continues at coordinate 3,747 of JAYTAO010000080.1, forward strand.
GATTTCGCTGCCGCCGCCGTTAGAGTTTGCATCGGTATTAGCGCTCAGCACAAATACAGAGCTGGACAACACGGGAGTCGCGCTGCCGTTTGCGTTGCAAGACGGCGCGCTGCCTTTGACGATGTTGATCGGTTGCGCTTGGCTTTTGGGTGTGGGCATTAGCATAGGGCGGCTACTGCGTTCACACCGCGCACTGCGCTTGCTGGCGCTTGCTGCGAAATCGGACGCCGATTCGGCGCTCGAGCGGCTGTGCCGTTGTTAGAAATGTTGAATTTGCCAACGAAAGTGCGCTTTGCGTTGAGCGAGCTGATTGATGTTCCGTGCGTGATTGGCGTCTCAAGCAACGCCCAAGCTAGTGCTTGGGAAGATCTTTCCCAACGATTTCACGTTAGCAATCGCTGAGCTGGACAACGTCGACGAATCGATTGTTGTAAGTCCACCCAAGGTAATTGTGCGTGTAACGCCAGCGTTTGCAGCTGGGCAACGCAAAAATCAGGCATTTAGCCTGAGTTTTAGCCTCAATAAATTAGGTATTCCGCAGCAGATCCGTCTGGCGCGCGGGCAAGCGTCCGGGAATCAATTTCTGGCCGCGCAATCTGCGTTAGCGCAGTGGCGTTTTGAGCCAAAAGCGAGCGCGAAGTTCACTGGCGGTCGCCTTGAACAGCGATTTTCATTCCAGGAACTATCTTCAGGCCGATGCAAGCCCAGCGTTGGTACGCGGCTTTGTCGCTGAGGTCAGTGTGCCCAGGCGCGTGTGACTCGGCGTAAATTGAGTCCCAAACTTGATTCACCAAGGCAAATCGCGCCGACGTCGTGAGTATTAAAGCGAATGAGCGGCGCAATATCGTCTTTATATAAACTGGTGACCACCAACGCACCCTGCGTGCCATCGGCAACCGCAGATTGCGTGAGTGCGCTTAAAATTTCGACGAAGTGCGCGTCTTCCATTAAATAAAGCCCGTCGCGATCCGGCCCTTCCATGGCGATCAAACCGGCAGCTTTGATGCTGTAGCGGCCGAGATTAGTCGGGCTTTGCCATGCGGCTGTAATTTCAAGCTGCTGTGAATGGGTGCGTTCGAGAAATTGCGCCATGCCATCGGCGGCTTCGCCTTGAAATAAGCCTGCCCGAGCAAACAATCGGTGCCCGATCGCCGCGCCGCGCGGGCCAAAAAAATTATTGACTACCGGCGGTGCTGTGCCCAGGGGATAGCTATCCTGGCCAGTAAAATCGCCGAACGAAGCGGGATCTTCCCCGGCAGCAGCGAGATAATTTGCATCAAAAACAGGTAGCTTTTCGATATCCAATAGCGAACGAATAGCGCCGGGTTTGACGCCGTGATTGCCCCACAGCGTGCGATAAAACTGCATCCGCCATGCGCGCCCAAGCAGGCGTTTGAAGCGTTCGTTTTGCTCCTGCCAAATGAAATCCCGGCTAATGCTCTTGTAGTTCGCCAAAAATGCAGAGC
>JAYTAO010000081.1:0-5208 GCA_043737435.1 Rhodanobacteraceae bacterium
TTAAACGAGCAAGGTATTGCTTGGGGCATCGTGACCAATAAACCGATCGCGCTGGCACGCAAACTGACCCAGGTGCTCAAATTGAAACACTCGGCCATCTTAGGTGGCGACAGCCTGGCGCTGAAAAAGCCAGATCCGGCGCCATTGCTGGCAGCGTGTCAGCAGCTGGGTGTCGCGCCAGCAAACACGTGGATGGTTGGTGATGACCCACGCGATATTCTGGCAGGGCAGCGCGCCGGTTGCCCGGTCACAATTGCTTGCGCGTTTGGGTATTTAGGTGACAGCCTGCCGATTGAACAATGGGGTGCCAGTTGGATCGCAAACTCGCTGTATGAGCTAAGGCTTTAAGGCAATTTAAAGAAACGTCAAAGCTATGCAGCTTGCAATGCAGAGCAGAGCAGGCCTAGGCTACGGGAAAAAACCCGGCGAACGGCTGTGCGTATTTGGGATTGGGTGAAGCGGCCGGTTGCTGCGGTGAATAGTTTGGGGGGAAGCGTGCGATGGGAAATCAGTTAAAGTGATGGTTAGGTGTGCCAATGCTTGGTAATGGCATATTTTGCTTACGTGTCTTGAGATGGTCGGCAATCGTGTTTGTGCTGTGCACGGGACTTGGTACCTCGGCTTTTTCCCAGGATCGCATCTTTAAATCGGGGTTTGAACCAAATAGCCTGCTGACGCTGACCAACCAGTTTCCAGGAGAGAATGCCAAGATTGCATCCGGCCAGCATTCGACCTTCGGCGCTGAATTTGTTCGTGCGAGTCCAGGGCTAGCAGAAGTAACGGTCATGCGCTTGGATGGACGGGCCTTAATTGATTGCAATTTGTCGGAGGCAGATCCGAATGAAGGCCGGATTAGTTGCCCCATGGAGGGCGTTTCGCGCGGGATACACACGCTCGAAGTGACTTATGGCAAACATTCCAAGTCTTGGCCGTTTGAAGCGGTGGATCGCCCAGTTTTTTCGGAGCTCTCTCCCGCGCCTGAAAGCGAGTTAACGCTCGGCACGGCCGTCACCATTTCTGCAAGGCTGACTGATCCACGAATTGCCATTGATCCTCAATCCATCAAAATGGATTTTGATCTTGAGCCTGTAGGTGATGCGTTGATCGTCACCAAGATCGGCGCCAACGATTTTCGGCTGACGTTTACACCCACGTCACCATTATCGCCGCTAGGGCACAGCGCTGAATTAACCGCAATGACGATCAACGGAATCATGGCCAATGAAGGTTTTAGCTTTGAAATTATGGCCCCAAAGCTTTACACCACCGAAATCATTTCACCTGACAATAACGCCGTAGTTCAAGAGTCAACTCTGCTGCTAAAGATCAAGATCCTCACCAGTACATCTTTTGTTAAAAGCGTAAAAGTGGATGGCGAATACGCGAGATACACCGGGCTGAAAAGCGATTTCGACCACTATGAGTTTGCCAAAAACCTGCGGTCCGGACCAAACACCCTCAACGTTCGGGTCGTATTTGAAGACGGCACGATCCGCGAGTTAACACGAGTCGTCACCTACGATGCCGCCCCGCTAGTATCCATTACCAGCTCTGCTGATTTCTCTATTTTTAGCGCCGTCGCCACAGCCAATGCGCTAGGCAGCGCGCGCAATTTAACCGGCAGTGTTGAGAATCCCGTTACCGTGACCGGAGCCGAAGCACGAGGAGCCGAAGCACGCGAACGAAGCACGGACACCCACACCTCGGGCATTTAAGCCGAAGAACGGTCAGCCTAAGAACGGACACCCATTCCTCAGATAAATCCGATCCAAGATTGCGCCTGATCTGATTTTCAAGCAACGCACGCACGCTCAAACTGCGCCCATGACTCAGCCGCGCAGCCAACTTGTTGACCCAACACAAGCCGAAACGTTTCACCGCGTCAACGGCTGCGTGCGTCGTTCTTGGCTGTGCGGCTTGGACAAATACCTCGGCAAAAGTTTCGAGCACCGTAAATCGTAGGTTAAAGGTAAGCGTCCGCCCCAGCCACTCTTGCCTGTAAAGCCAATACCAACTAAGCGCGCGGTTTCCAATTTTGTGGCAACAATGTACTAATCTGGCTGTTCAAAGTACTTGGCAGTCGGCGCAGCACATCCTCCAAGTACAGCCTTGGATTTAAGCCGCACGCCTTCGCGCTTTCTATCAGCGTATGGATTGTCGCGGCGGCGTCACCGCCGTTCCCACTTCCCGCAAACAGCCAGTTTTTCCGGCCCACCGCCACCACTTGCAACGCGCGTTCGGCGGCATTGTTGTCGATGCGTGTGCGGCCATCTTCCAGATAGCGCGTCAACGCGATCCAGTGACGCAAGCTATATCCAATCGCAAGCGCTGTTGGCGACTTTGGCAACAAATCGAGTAGTTCGTTTTCTAACCAGATCTTGAGTTCCATGAGGATCGGCGCTGCATGCTTTTCGCGACGCACTTTGCGCTGCTCGGGTGCTTGTTTTGCCTCGCTGCTTTCCCCAGGCGCGCGCGTTGATCGTTTTAACAGGGTGCAACAGCGGCAGCACCGTCTCATCAGCATGGATCACGCTCTCTTGCAGGATGCTCTTTTTGATCGCCTCTTCCAATGGCGCGAGCCAGCTTGCTCAAAGCAAAACCCAGTCACTCAGCGTTTGCTTTGCCAAGTTCACTTTGCCATCGCGCAGATAGATTTCACTGATCCGATTCAGTGGCAAATGATCATCATATTTTTTGACTAAAACATCCGCCAGCACGCTCTCATCCACAATCCCGCCATCGATGATTTGTTGCATCGGTGCGCTCGCCACGCCGAACTCTTCCTCCGTTGGATGCACATATTTTTTGCGCTTGGTGCGTCGGATAAATAAGCGCGCTGGATTGATCGCCAGTTTGTCAGAAATATCAAAACCCATGAATTTCAATGGCGTGCCATCGGCAGCAAATTTGGCCGACTCAGCCACGTCAACGATGGTTTCTTCAACCGGAAGATCTTTCGGAATCGTGATTCGCGGCGCCGCTTTTGCTTGGCTCGAAGACTTGATTAGTGCAGGCTTAATCAAGGCTTCTGCCGGTGCATCAACTTCAATCGGCTGCCCGCCAAACATCTCGGCTTGCAAGGCATTGCTGGCTTCAGACTTTTGACCGTATTGCATCCGCTTGAGCGCCGCAAACTGAAACGTCAGCTTCTCAAGTAGCAGCTCAAGTTGCGAAATTTGCGCCGCCTGAGCCGTGATCTGCGCCGCTTGAAAAGTGATATGAATAGTCTTTTCCGCGTCCAAAATGCGCAGTTTTTCGTTCTCTTCAAGGGCGCATTCAAGCTCAGTCATGGGGTCAAGAATGCCCGGCAAAATCAGCAAAAGACAAGCCATTAGCTACCTTACTATATGGCTTTTTTCGGACATCTTTTGAGGCGCAATTTCAGCCATCTAAGCCACCCGCTTTGCCAGCCATCTAAGCCACCCGCTTTGCCGTCACATGCGCCAGTCGGCGCACCGATAAATCAATGCCTTCCAAGATCAGCTGCAAGTCCAAATAGGTCAGCAATGCCAGCTTCGGCAACACAAACCGACCGCGCTCCAAACGCTTGTAACAAAGCCAAAACCCATGCCGGTCGTACTGCAAAATCTTGACCTTATCCAGACCGCGATTGAAGAACACAAACATCGTCCCAGACAGCGCATTCGCGCCCAGCTTACGACTCACCAGCAGCGCGAGCGTGTCCATATTTTTCCGGAAATCAACAAAACTCAAACACACCTGCATCGAATTGGGTCGAATCCACATCAGCGTATCTCTGCAAGCAGCGCCGGGATCGCGGAAATATCAAAAACCGATATCTGTGCGCCACTCGAAAGGCGAATCAAAACCAAGCGTTGCGCCGCGCGCGGCGGTGCCTTTAACGCCAAGAATTTCGGCGGCTTTGCCGTCGCTGCAACCACTCTATCGCTTTCGACCAAATTCAAGCGCGACTTCCAGCGATAAAACGTCTTGCTACAGAGTCCTTCTTGACGACAAAACTTAGGAATCGCCAAGCCGCTCAAAGACCGCGCGACTATCCGTTCATGCCATTGCGCGCGTTGTTGCTGTCGATTCGATTCCGATGACATCGTGCCTGCTCCCAAAATTGGAGCTTCAACGAGTAACTCGCCACAATGAAGATGGTTTGGGGCGGACGCTTACGCTATTCCCGCGTGCGGGATAAACCACCCGTTACCAACAGCAACAGCGCCATGACCATAAAGCCCCATTGCGACAATGTCGGGACTGCCGTGACCAATGGCGCACCAATCTGCACAAAATAAGTGCGGCTACCCGGACAATTATTGGCATCGGTGGCGCTGACGGTAAAGGTGAAGGACCCGGTGCTGGTCGACGTCCCAGTAATCACCCCGGTGCTGGCGTTGAGACTGAGGCCATTGGCAAGCGCTCCGGCGATAATCATAAAGCTGTAAGGTGAAGTGCCACCGCTGGCTGAAATGGTCTGGCTGTAAGGCACGCCAAGAATCGGGTTTGGCAAGCTCGCCGGGTTAACGGTAATTAACGGGCAGACTCCTGGGATCACGATCGTGTATTGTCGGTTGCCAGGACAATTGTTGATGTCGGTGGCCGTGACCGTGAAGGTAAAGATGCCTGCCAGAGTCGGGGCGCCGGAAATGACCCCGGTCGCGGGATTGAAGTTCAGGCCATTCGGCAACTGACCATTCGTCAGTGCAAAGGTATACGGTGCGGTGCCGCCAGTTGCGGAGATCGTTTGGTTATACGGTTGGCCGATTGCGCCATTGGGCAGCGTCAAAGGGTTCACGGTAATCAATGGGCAGCCTCCTGGGATCACGATCGTGTATTGTCGGTTGCCGGAGCAGCTGTTGATGTCTGTTGCAGTCACGGTAAAAGTAAAGGTGCCCGCAGCATTAGGCGTTCCAGAAATCATCCCGGTTGTCGGATTCAGGATCAGTCCGGCGGGCAAGCTGCCGCTGGAAATGGCGAAGGTGTAAGGCGCACTGCCGCCGCTGGCCGAGACCGTCTGGCTGTACGGGCTGCCGAGCGCGCCATTGGGCAAGGTGGGCGGGTTGATGGTAATGCTCGGACAAGCGCCTGCACATACCGCTACCGTACTGGTATCTAGGGTCACGGCACCGTTTCGTGCCAACGCCCTGCCGGACACGCTGGAGCCGGTGGTCAAGGTAATGCTGGACAGCGCCAAAATATTTCCAGCAAAGCTGGTGGCGGTTCCGAGCGTCGCTGAAC
>JAYTAO010000082.1:0-2037 GCA_043737435.1 Rhodanobacteraceae bacterium
CCGCCTGTTTCAATCCGAACCGCCAGCCTATGAAAGTGTTGCTGCAGTGTTCGATAAAGGCACAATCCGCCTGTTAACTCAACGCGAATCGCAAACCGAAACACCAAACTTATATTTGCGTAATGTTGAAGCCAACACCATCAACCCAATTACCCAATTTGCCACGCCAAAAAACCCGATAGCAGGCGTGAGTAAAGAGCTTATTCGCTACAAACGTCGTGACGGCACCGAGCTTTCTGGCACGCTGTATTTGCCTGCAAACTACAAGCGTGGCGATGGCGCATTACCGACAATTTTATGGGCCTACCCGCGTGAATTTAAAACGGCGGAAGCCGCTAGCCAAGTTGCAGGCTCCCCGTATCGCTACGTGCGCCCCAGTGCTTCTGGCCCCTTGCCATGGCTAACGCAAGGCTATGCGGTGCTCGATAACCCGGTGATGCCTATCATCGGTGAAGGTAACACCGAGCCTAACGATAGCTACATTCCCCAGCTTATCGCCAGCGCCGAAGCCGCCATTGATGAGCTAGTGCGCCGAGGTGTGACAGACAAAAATAGAGTGGCAGTAGGTGGGCATTCTTACGGCGCATTTATGGTTGCTAATTTACTCGCCCATTCAAAATTATTTGCCGCAGGTATCGCCGAAAGTGGCGCTTACAACCGCACCCTAACGCCCTTCGGCTTCCAAGCTGAAACCCGCAATATGTGGAAAGCGCGCGATGTGTACAACCAAATGTCGCCGTTTAATTTTGCCGATCAAATTAAAACACCCATCCTGTTTATTCACGGCGAAAACGATTCCAACCCTGGCACCTTTCCCGTACAAAGCGAACGCATGTATCAAGCCATTCGCGGGCTGGGCGGCACGGCAAGGCTAGTGCTATTACCCTACGAAGACCACGGTTACCGCGCCCGCGAATCGCAATTGCATCGGGCAGCTGAGATTACCAATTGGTTAGATAAGTTTGTGAAAACAGCAGCGCCGAGTAATAAGTTGGCGGCGCTGTTTGGGTGGTAGGGGTTGCGGTGTTTGGGTCGGCTCATATCCGTTATACCCAGCAATTTTTGTCTTCTTAAGTTCGCTAAAATTTCCTCCGGTAGGCACCCCCATCCCAACCCTTCTTCAGCGGAAGAACGGTTGGGGTGAGGGTGCCTACCGGAAGTATGGTTGTCAAAAGTAGAGCGTTTCTAAGGGGCACTTTTGAACCGAACTCCAGATGCGTCGGCATCACGAAACATCTCCAACCCCCCATCTACCGCCAAAAACGTCGCCCCCTGCGTTCTCAAAAACGCCAAAGCGTCTGCCCCTTTTAACATCGCAATCGTGCTCAACGCCCCCGCCGCCACACACGCTGGTGCTGTCACGCTGATAGAGGCCCATGCACTCACCGGCCAACCGGTTTTTGGATTCAAAATATGGCAATAACGTTTGCCGCCTAGCTCGAAGTAGCGTTCGTAATCGCCGGAGCTTGCCAGCGCACCTTCCGCCATATCGACGCTGGCGATCGTAGCCGCACCGGTGACTTCCCGGGGATGTTGAATGCCAAAGCGCCACAGCGCGCCGTTTGATCTTGCGCCTAGCACCCGAATGTCGCCACCTAAATTGACGAAGCCGTGGCGCATGCCTGCAGCCGCTAAAACCGCCATCGCGCGATCCGCTGCGTATTCCTTGCCGAAGCCACCAAAGTCTAGCTCCATACCGGTTAAGGGCAGTCTAATGGTCGGCGCGCGCCATTGCACTTGCGACCAACCGATTAAGGGCAGCAAGGCATTGAGTGCCCCATCTTCAGGCAACTGCTCATTTTGCAAATTCCACACGCGGCGCAGCACGCCGGATGTGATGTCAAACAAGCCATCGCTCATGCTGTATAGCGTTTGCGCAAAGTCCAGCAGCGCGGCAGTTTCGGCGTCTACGGCAATGGCATCAGTCAATCCGGCAGCAGCGTTGATGCGCGCCACGATGCTGTCGGGCCGATAGCGCGAATATTTTTGCTCAATGCGTTGCACTTCCGCAATGGCAAGTTTAGCCGCCGCCGCTAA
>JAYTAO010000083.1:0-2033 GCA_043737435.1 Rhodanobacteraceae bacterium
GGGTGCGGATGGCTTGGTTGGTGGAACCGAAAAAAATTCAGATATTGGCAATTGGGAAAGCAAATGAATGCGTCAGCCCCTCATCCCAACCTTCTCCCCGCGCACACGCTTTCTCGGCTCTTAAAATGTGGGCGTGGAGAAGGATCTGTTCGAGGCGGCTCGCAGTCCTCGCTTCTGCGCGCAAAAGGCTTCACCTTAATTGAGATATTGGTGGTGATCGCGATCATGGCGGCGCTCGCGGTGATTGTGGCGGTAGCGGTGGTGGGCAAGCTGGAAAACGTGAAAGTAGCGACCGCGGGTAAAGACATTATGGCGGCGCTGCGCTACACCCGTGGGCAAGCATTGGTGACTGGCGAGCCACAATCGCTGGTGATTAATGTGGAAAACGGCAGTTATGTTGCCGCGAACAAACCTGAGGTGATTCTGCCGAAAGAGCTCAAGGCGCAGATTTATACTGGTGAAGTATTAAGCGAGAAAACCGGCGCGATTCGGTTTTTCCCGGACGGCGGTTCCACTGGCGGCAAAATTATGGTGAGTGCCGGCGGGCGCATGTGGACGGTGCGGGTCGGTTGGTTGACCGGTGATATTGATTTTCTCGATTCTGCCAAACCGCGCGCGAGTGTTGCCCGATGAGCCTCAATGCGATTTCCATGAAACGTGCAGCGGGCTTTACCCTTATTGAAGTAGTGCTCGCGCTCAGTGTATTTGCGCTGGGATTTGGCTTGATTCTAGAAACCTTAGGCGGTGCTAGCCGCAATGTGCGCGTGGCTGGCGATATCGGCAAAGTCGCGCTGTACGCGCAAAATAAGTTGGATTTGGTGGGTATAGATGTGCCTCTAAAAAAAGGCATCACAAACGGCAAATTCGATGATGTATACAGCTATGAAATGACGATTGCCCCGGCACAAACGCAAGACTCGACCGTGCCGGAAAGCTCGCCAGTCAAATTGTTTCGCGTTGATTTGGCAGTCAGTTGGGGCCGAGGTGGGAACCAGCGCACGGAACGTTTTTCTACCTTGAGATCCATGCAAGTGCGGGCCGGGCAAGTATTCTAATGCGCGCGTCGACTAAATCAGCGGCATTTGTGACGGCCCAAGGGCGCAGCGAAGGCTTCACTTTGATTGAGCTTTTATTGGCCACCGCGCTGGTCGCTTTCATTATGTTGATGGCCTATTCCGGGCTGGAAGCTAGTATCAAAATGGCGGACTCGGGCGATGCGTTTATCGAGCGCTCCTCCAGAGTTCGCACCACCCATGAATTTTTGCGGCGTCAGCTTTCCCGCATGCTGCCTTTGATGATCTCCCAGGACAATGGTCGTAATATTAGTTTTGAAGGCGAACAAAACCGCGTGCGCTGGGTTGGATCCATGCCCGGTTATCTCGGGCGCGGCGGCCCGTATGTGCAAGAGCTTGAGCTTGCGCCCAATGTTTTGAATTATCGCTATGCCACACTTAACGGCTATAAAGACGGTGATTTGGACGCTGAGGAGCCAGTCGCGCTATTGGAGGGCGTTGCAGGCGGTAAATTTAGTTTTCGTACTATTGATAACAGCGGCAAAATGACGGATTGGGAATCCCGCTGGGCTTTAGATCAAACCGTGCCGATTCCGCTGATGCTCAAACTGAATTTGCAGATGAAGCCAGAGGCGCGCATGGAGGTGCCTGAATTATTGATCGCTGTCGTTGTCGATATGAACGTTGGCCGGCCTGCTCAGCAGTTAGCGCAAGGAATTCCACGATGAGGATTTTCGCAATCAGAAAGCCTGCAAAAATCATACAAGCGCGAAAGCGGGGTATCGTTTTGCTGATGGTGCTTTGGGTGATTGTACTTCTGACTGTTTTGGTCTCCAGTTATGTGCAATCTGCTAGTACCGAAGGCCAACAGGCGCGCTTTATGCTCAATACCACGCAGGCGCGATACGCGGCGGAGGCAGGGATGCACAGAGCAATCTTCGAGCTTTATAACCCAACCACCGAGATGCGTTGGAAGGGCGACGGTCGGCCGTACGAAATGAGTTTTGACGGCGCCAACGT
>JAYTAO010000084.1:0-2029 GCA_043737435.1 Rhodanobacteraceae bacterium
GCCGAGGTTTGGAACTTTTGTTGGATCGCTGGCCCGAGCAACCGTCACTAGTGCAATGGACGCTACCCATTTTTAACTCCGGCGGCATGCTAGTCGCACTTGAGGAACTGCACGAAATTGCTGCGGATGAGGAATCTTTGAGAAGTGTGCGCAAATAGATGTCGATGCTTTCAATTGATACCAATATTTTACTCGCCGCAGTTGATGCGGGTAATGCTCAAAATAAGCGTGCAGCGGCTTGGCTTTCAGAGTTTAATGCTAGTGAAAACGTTGCAATTTCAGAATTCGTCTTATTTGAACTCTATGGATTATTGCGAAACCCTGCGGTGCTGCGCAAACCTTTATCCGCCAAAGCAGCGGTGAACTTATGCCAAGCATTTCGAAATCATCCTCGCTGGCAACTGATCGGCTTTCCTGAAGCTAGCCGCAACTTTCACAATGAGTTATGGCCGTTATTTGCGAGCGAACAATTTCCACGTCGTCGAACCTACGATTTACGCCTCGCACGTAGTTTAGTAGTTCAAGGCATAACCGATTTTGCCACAGTAAATTTGAAAGATTTTTCTGACGGAGGATTTAAACGCGTTTTTAATCCACTGGCTGGGTAGCGCGCTAAAACCCCGGCTCCGAAAAAAACATGCCGCGCAATCCAGCCCGCGAAAATGGCTTCCACTTGTCCTGTTTTTGCGCCAAGCGATCTGCTAGTGCAAACAGCGCTAGCGGGTTGATGCCTAGGCCAAAGTGGCTGGCGCTTACTTCTATATTCTCAGATTGCTTGGCGGGCGCTTGCACGCTGCATTGCCAAGCCACGACGCCGTCGGTTTTGGAGTAAATCGAGGTCGTAGGCACGGGCGGCGCGCCGCGCAAACGTTCCATCAAATTCGGATCGCTGGCGCTGTGGCCGGAGAAAAATTCAAAAAGCCGCCACGCGTGTGTCGCCTGTGGGTTACCCGCAAACGGCGAGCCCAAGGTGATCACTTGACGCACCATGGCGGGCATGAGCTTAGCCATTTCCCGGGCATACAAACCACCCAGGCTCCATCCAATCAAACTGACTTTACGCCCATGTTCAGTGAAAATTTCTTCGATGCGCTCCCGACAACCAGCCAGCACGCCATGACGCGGCCCAGCATTCATCCCCTGTTTCCAACCGTACGGGACATAGCCTAGCCGTTTCAAAAAGCTTCGCAAAAGCAACGTGGTCGTATCACCGGCGAGCAAGCCGGGAAACACCAAAACCGGCTGACCGTCGCCTTTGGGTATTTGCCGCAAAAAAGGCAGACTTAAAACGCTCGCCCATAATTCGACCGGCGCACGCGCTTCTAAAGCCATATGCCAAAGCGATGGCGGACGTAAGGACAGGGGCTCAGCAAACACCGCTTTTGCACTACGTCGCGGCGCTCTGGTCGTTGCAGCTTCGGCTACAGGCTTGATTGAGTTCATCGCAATGGATTTAATTGACATGATCATTCGTCATACTTGCCAGAGTTTTTGGGAACGGATTATTTTATTGCGGACGGCTTAAATACGCTTGTTTTTGACGCAATTGTTTTGGCCGCCACCGTCTTCGCAGTAAACGTGTTTTTGGCCGCCGACGGTTTTCCAAGCGGCTTCGCAACTTGCGACTTCGCCGCCGCCTTTTTTGTACTTGACAGCGTCGCGCTGGCTTTTGCCGCCGGTTTTAATACCGGTGATTTGACCGCGGCCCGCTTTGGCCCTGCTTTTGCCGGCGACTTTTTGGCGTGCGCCACAGGCCCTAGCAATCGATGCGCTGCCAAGGATTTTAATTCGACATGTTCGGCCTCAAGCGCTTGCGCCAACGGTGTTAAATCCGCCACCGCACGGGCGCAGGCAATCAGACCAAAATCAAGTTGCCCGGCATAAGAGTGCACGGTGATATTCAGCGCCATGCCGTGCACGACGATACTCAACGGGTAATAACCCAGCATTTTAGCCCCAGCCAAATACAGCGTTACTTTCGGCCCCGGCACGTTGGAAATCACCAAATTCGCGGGCATGACCAAGCGAT
>JAYTAO010000085.1:0-2027 GCA_043737435.1 Rhodanobacteraceae bacterium
GAAGTTTAAGCAGTGTCATGGGCAGTTAGCTTAGTGACGTGCTGCCAAGTTTGCTGCAACTAGAATCATATGTATGCATCAAAAATTGGCCACCTCATCCATAGAAGATGGCTTAGATTTCGCCTGCAATTTAGCCGTAAGCGGAATATTGGCAATTTCAGAGCACAATCCTGCTAAAACACCTGCGTTACTGCATTATCTCGCGCAATATGTTCAGTTTCGCTATGTCAATGAGCTTGTTACCGCTAGTGTGATTGAGCATTTTTCCGGATTTATCTATGGGCGTTCGCGATACACACGATCTGTGTCGCAATCTGTTCCGGGGACAAAATGAAGTCGACACAACCACTTGCGATCGCGCTTTTTGGCATGTCTGGCTGTACTGCTGTGTCTAGCCTTTGCGCGATCGTGGTACCGCCCACTTCCTTGATTCCGCATAGCGCAGCGGCACCGTCGCCATCATAACCCGAGACAATAACGGCAATGAGCTTGCCGTCCCAATATTCAGTCAGTGAACGCAGGAACACGGTGATGACGTCTGGCCAGCCTCTAGGCTTGGAAATGGGTTCCAAGCGAAATTTACCGTTTTGCACGTGCAGGTCGCGCTGTTCTGGAATTATAAAAACGCGATTCGGTTGAATCACTAGACTTTCGGAGATCAGTTCGACCGGCATCGGTGTAAAGCTCGGCAGCACTTCGTGCAGGTGCGTGGCAAAGGTCCGCACATGATTGACGATGACGATGGCAACACCCATATCCGCAGGCAGATTCTTAAGCAAGCGAATGTAGGCATCCAGCCCGCCCGCTGAGCCGCCGACGCAAACCACCGGAAAGTCGCAATCGTAACTTCTAGTTCTATCCACAAACATTCCCGAACGAGTGAGCGCAGTACCGACCGCTGCATCATTGTTCGGGTGCTAAGAAAGTTCGGTGTGTTAGCGCACGTTTGGGGTTAGGTTTTTTGGCGGTCAACTGTCGAACTTGGGTCTGGGCGCGGATTAGTTGTTGAATGAACTCCGTTAAGACGCCTCAAGCGCAAGTTAACGGCGCAGTAAAAAGGGGTTAAGCAATCAACACGCTTAGGTCAGCGCAAGCGCCGAGACAAAACGCCCAGGCTCATCCAAGCCTAAATGTATCACCTCGCCGTCCAGCACAATTTCCACATTTGCCGCGCCACAGCCTTGATAGCGCGTGGCGATAAGCTTTTCGTCTTTCCAGCTTAGGATGCGCGCTGAGCGAATTTGACGGAGCGCAATTTTTCGGTCGGTAAGCGTGCCGTAGCGCAAAAACAGTGTGTCGCCAGAGAGCGAAAGCGGGCGCGCCAATGTCGCGCGGTATTCCGCCCACATAAAAAACGACGTAAGCAACACGAGGGCAGTTGTAATCCAGGCAAATGTTGGGCTGAATTGCGCGATCACCACATGCAAAATCGGTGTGGGAGCCAAGTTCGCGATACACATGCCAATCATGGTTGAAGCATTGCCATTTTGTTTGGCGTAGCCGAAATGCAAATCGCCATCGAAGTCAGTTTGGGCGGGCAGTGCGCGGCTGAGTGCATAAATCCAGATGCGCTGCTCGGCATAAAGGATGCGTATTATTTTTGAGTCAGAACCCAATGCTATTGCCATGGGTGCCAACATCAATTCGATTGCGGGTTCCTTCATTGGTTTTTTAAGTGCGCGCAAAAGTAGCAAGATCAGGCCGATTTCAGCGATAAGAACAATCCCGGTTAGTAGCGGTGATAGCCATTGTCTGATTGCCAAAATTTGCGTTGCTACAGCACCAAGTTGGTCTTTTGGAAACCAAAGTCGAATCGCCAATAAACCAAGAGCGCACATCAAAACAGCCCCGATGAGCGCCTCCTTGGGCTGCTTACGCGCCAGAAAAGCGTAGAGCAACGCCGGCACGATGACCAAATCCGTCAGCGCACACATTTCTGGAAAACTGAACCACTTCGACGAAAGCTGCGGATCGATCAGCCAACCAAAACGAAAGTTGAGCAAGAGCGCGTAAGCAGCATGGACGCA
>JAYTAO010000086.1:0-2019 GCA_043737435.1 Rhodanobacteraceae bacterium
CGGCACGATTCAAGTGGATCCGTCGATGCCTGCACGTTTGGGCGCGGAATACGTTTCCGACGATTCCAGCCGTAAAACGCCGATCATGCTGCACCGAGCCATTCTAGGTTCGCTGGAACGCTTCATCGGCATTCTGATTGAAAACTATGCTGGCGCGTTGCCCGCTTGGTTAGCCCCCGAACAAGTTGTGGTGATGGGAATCACCGATGCACAGGCTGATTACGTAAAATCTGTGACCGCGCAGCTCAAAGCCAGCGGTTTTCGCGCGATCGGTGATTTGCGCAATGAAAAAGTCGGCTACAAAGTGCGCGAGCATACGCTGAGCAAAATCCCGTACATGCTCGTGGCCGGCGCGCGCGAAGTTGAGGCGCACTCGATCAGCGTGCGCAAACGCACTGGTGAAGATATGGGCGTGATGACGGTTGCCGCTTTTGTTGATTTGCTGCGGGCGGAATGCGCTAAATACTCGCGCAGCTAAGCAGTCGAGGACGATGCAAACTTCGAGACCGAATTTGGCCTTGTTTTTTCCATCGCGGCGCCCGGATCTACTGATACGCGACGAACTTTGCGCGTAAAAGTTCGCTGCTAGTCTAGGAAATCCTCTATCGCGCCGGACTCGCGAATTGATCGCAAAGCCAATGCACAGGACAAAGTGACGGGGCGATTCTGCGGCAGGCAAGATTCGGCGTTTTGGCGGCATCGCCGCCAGCTCGATCAAACGCCGAGCGGCATCGAGCTGGTCGATTTTACCGGCCGCGAACTACATCCTGGCAAGCGCGGCAAGATTGAGGCGAGCGAGCCGAAAACGCTGACTAAACTGGGATTGAATAAATATCATTGGACAACGCGGGTCAAAGGCATTGGTTCGGGGTATTGGCGAGTGGTTGGGGAATTGGAAGAGTTAATCGACAAGGCCAAGGAAATCAGCCAACGCACGCTGTTTGGCCTTGGTTTTGCTCGAATTTTGCGCAAGATTTAGGTCGTCATCGGATAATTTTACTTGCCGCGATTGCAGCTAGGGGTTGGGTTAGGAATTGTTTTGGGTTGCGTTTTGGTCAACTATAAAGGCGGAATATTGAAATGCCAGCGGTTTTTAAACCGCTGGCGTTTTGGTTGTTAAAGGTGGATGTTCCAGTTCTTGGATGTCTGCTAGTGCTTGGATGTTCTCGTGCTTGGATGTTCTCGTGCTTGGATCTCCTAGTGCTTGGATCTCCTAGTGCTTTGACCTCCTAGTGCTTTGACCTCCTAGTGCTTTGACCAATAGCGCCGAGGTGGAAACCCCCGGCGCAGGCTCAGGCTATGGTGGCGGGGCGCTTAAAAATAAACTGCAGGAAGAAAAATGTCGCAAAAATTCCGCTTAGGAAGGAAGTTATGGCTCGTATTTTTATTGGCCATAGTCAGCTGTACAGACTCAGGAGCCAGCATGTCCTTACGTGATGACATCACAGCACTTCAAACCGGTGATTTCGACACCCGCCAGCGTGCCGCCAGCCGTCTCGGCGAAAGTGGCGACGAACACGCCGTCGAGCCATTGATCAGGGCTTTAAGCGACGAAAGCTGGGAAATCCGCGGCAGTGCGGTCGCGGGCCTGGGGCGTTTATATGTGCAGTCGGAAAGCGTCAAGGCGCAAGGCACTGACCGCATGATCGGCCCGATAATTGCCTTGCTGGTAGCGCAAGATCCGGGTTTACGTAAACGCGTGGTAACTACGCTGGGTTGGTTAAGGGACAAGCGCGCCATAGAACCCTTGCGCGCACTCAATAAAACCGAACAGCATGAAAGTGTTCGCAAAGAAATTGTTGTGGTACTGGGGGTGCTGGGCGATATCGAATCGGTGCTGCCTTTTATCGAAGTGCTGAAAAACGATGCGGATTCCTGGAAACGTTATGACGCCGCAAGTGCTTTAGGCAAAATTGCCGACCCGAGGGCTTATGCCCCGCTCATTCAAGCATTTGACGATCCCGCCCCGGAAGTACGCCGCTCCGTCGCCATGGCGCTCGGGCGATTGGGTGATGCTCG
>JAYTAO010000087.1:0-5148 GCA_043737435.1 Rhodanobacteraceae bacterium
AACCCCCGCATTGCGATGAGCCTAGGAAGCAATGAAGCGATCAAACATGCGGCCGCAGCCGGGCTGGGAATTGCCGTTCTCTCTGCACTGGCGGTACGCTCAAGCGCTCACTCGAACGGGGCCTCTGCGGTGGATCCTGCGCTTATGATTCTCAATGTGCGCGGCTTTCCGCTGCAGCGGCGATGGTTTGTGGTCTGGCGCAAAGACCAATTGCAAAGCATCGCAGCACGCCGCTTTGTCGAGTATTTGCAAACCCGATAGGTCTTGAGCCTGCTGCCGACGAACGCGCAGCTTGCCGCCAAGGGCCAACCGTCCCATCAACAAGGCACTCAAAGTTAGTAACAAACGGCGAAAATCAAACTTCTACTAGACGATTTGTCATATCAAGGCAAAACCTGGAACATCCGCCGCCACACCGCGTCTTAAAAAGTGCCGAACCTTCATGCCTGAGCTGTCCGACGCCCGCCGCTACTTTGATTTGCCCGACACACTTGCACTGCGCAGAGGTGGCATGCTCAATGATGTGCGCTTGGCTTATGAAACTTGGGGAAAGTTGAGTGCGGCGAAAGACAATGTAGTTTTGCTATACACCGGCATGAGCCCCAGCGCGCATGCAGCCCAACATCCCGATGACTTAAGCCCAGGCTGGTGGGAGGACATGGTCGGGCCCGGCAAACCGATCGACACCCAGCGCTGGTTTGTCATTTGTGCCAACTCGCTCGGTAGCTGTCGCGGTAGCACCGGCCCTGCGTCCATTAATGCATCTACCGGCAAAGCCTATCGCATGGACTTCCCAGAATTGTCGGTCGAAGACATTGCCAGCGCGACGTACAAGCTGCTTCGGCATTTGGGCATTGAGAGCGTGAAAGTTGCCGTCGGTTGCTCCATGGGCGGCATGAGCACACTGGCCCATGCGGCGCTTTTTCCTGGGCACGCAGAACATGCGATTTTGATGTGCACCGCAGCGCGGGCGGAAGCCTTCGCCATCGCGATTCGTAGCCTGCAACGGCAGCTCGTGATGAACGACAGTAACTTTCAAAATGGCAACTACTCGCGCAGCGTAGACGTTAACTCCGGCATGGGATTGGCACGGAAACTGGGGGTGATCAGCTATCGCAGCGCGGAAGAATGGCGCGCACGCTTTGGTCGTCAGCGTATCCAAGCGCCCAGCGGCGGTCCTTTTGCCACTGAATTTGAAGTTGAGCGCTATTTGCAAGGCCACGCGGATCGTTGGGCCGGCAGTTTTGACCCCTGCAGCTATGTCTATCTGTCGCGTGCGATGGATTGGTTTGATTTTTCGGCGTTAAAACCCGACGGCCAAGAACGTTTTTTCAAGCGCGCGCTGATACTGGGTGTTGCCACCGATATTTTATTCCCGCTTAGCCAACAGGCCGAGTTGGCGCAGCAATTAGCACGCACCGGCACACAGGTGAGCTTTTCCGCATTACCCAGCATTCAAGGTCATGACGCCTTTTTGGTGGATATGGAAAATTTTGGCCCGGCGGTGGCGCGATTTATCAGCACGCTTTAGCCGTCAAAAAGCGTGGCAGTGCTAGACTTCGGCCAAATTTCCATTTAAAAGCTTGCAAGTTATGCCCAACATCCGGCCCCAAAGCCCATTACAAAGCCCTGAATCAGCGCCTGAAAGTGCGCCGCCGAGAACCTCCAAGGTTTCGCTTGCGGACAAACTCGCGCTGGAAAATAACAAGCTGGGCAAACGTATACGGCGGCTTACCGGCCAAGCGATCGCTGACTACAATATGATCGAAGCCAACGATAAAGTGATGGTGTGTTTGAGCGGCGGCAAAGACTCTTACACGCTGCTCGATATGTTGCTGCAGCTACAAAAAAAAGCGCCCGTCCACTTTGAAATTATTGCGGTGAATTTGGATCAAAAGCATCCGGGCTTCCCGGAACACGTGTTGCCTGATTATTTGCGCAGCCTGGGCGTCAATTTTCATATTCTTGAGCAAGACACCTACAGCGTCGTCAAACGCGTCATTCCAGAAGGAAAAACGATGTGTGGCCTTTGCTCGCGCTTGCGCCGGGGCTCGCTTTACACATTCGCCGCAGCCAATGGCGTCACCAAAATTGCCTTGGGCCATCACCGCGACGACATCGTCCAGACTTTGTTCTTAAACATGTTTTACGGCAGCAAAATTTCAGCAATGCCGCCGAAACTGCGCAGCGACGACGGCCGCAATACCGTGATCCGCCCGCTCGCCTATGTTTCGGAAAGCGATATCGAAGATTACGCGGCAATTCGGGAATATCCAATCATTCCCTGCAATTTGTGTGGCAGCCAAGAAACGCTACAGCGTCAAGCAATTAAAGAAATGCTGACCGCATGGGATAAAAAAACGCCCGGTCGCGTCGAAAATATCTTTCGCAGCTTGCAAAACGTTCGGCCATCCCAGCTTGCAGACCGCGAGTTATTTGATTTCGCTAACTTAGGCGCAATTAACAGCGATCAAACGAATCGGCCGAGCATGACCGACTGGCTTTTAGGAGCAGGCGTTGCAGCAACTGAGATTGCCCCTGAGAGTGCACCAGTGCAGACGCGCGCGGGCAGAAAATCGATTCCATTTCCGGTAGAGGTCGTTCATGGCTAAGGCAAAGTTAATTGCTCCAAAAGCGGTCAAACCAAAGTCCAGCACTGGGCGAATTTTTGGCGGCGTAGTTTTCGGCAGCGCCGTGCTTGCATTGCCATTTTTACAGGCCAATAGCGCGGTCGACTGGGCTATGGTGCAATTGGTTGGCTACGGCCAGATTTATCACACAACAGAAATGCCTAAGCCTGGCTTGAACGGTTTTAGCGCAAAGAATGTGGAAATAAACACCGGCGGCGCACCGATAAGTATTGGTGAGGTTAATTTCGAAGCGCCAACCCTTTGGGTTTTGGCGGCAACTTACACGCGCTCAATGCTGACACCCGCGCTAAATCACGCAAAAATCAGCTACAGCAATATTAACAATCCAGACGGCTATTCGCTCACATCACAAGAGCTTCCAATCGGCCCCCGTTCGGGTGCATTTGCAGAATTGGAAGGCTGTGGAAATTTCAAACAAATAAACGACAGCCAATTAAAGGATCTAGGGCTTTCTCCCGGCGAGACTTCGATCACTTATGAAATTGATATTGAGGGCAGCAACGTCACCACCACTGAAACGCAATCCACCCCAGGCTTAGGCACGACCACCTTTACCCGCATCGGCAGTGGTACGCGTCCAGGCAAAGAACTCTTTGAACGTTATGGTTTGCCCGGCGATATCATCTGGAAAAAGCACAACTGGCAATTTAAAGACGAGGGTTTCATTAAGGCCCGCAACGAATTTTGTGCGCGCGAGACCGGTGTCACAATCGCCACGTTTTTGGCCAACCACATCGCTAGTATTGAACGCAATATGGCATCAATAGGCATAACGGTTGGTCCTGAAGTGCGCGCCATGTACATCGACTACGCCGCCCATGGCGGTACGTTGGCGCTCGCAGGAGATTTTAAGAAAGACCTGGTTGAGGCGGGCTACGATGATATTCCCTGGGGCGAACAGTTGCGTTCAATGCAAGGTGAAATGCAGCGCGACAAACGACGTTTGAGTTTTAGCTTTCAGGCGCAAAGAGAACGGCCATTTTCAGAAGATGAAGACTTACTAACTACTTTTGAGGTGTTAAAGCGCGAAGGCGTTTCGGTTGATCCTTTGACCCTACCTGAACCGGGAGCATTCGCTCAAGCTGCCACCACCAACGCTGACGCTACTGTGGCGGAGCCTGATAATAATTCGGCGGGCGAAACCATGGTGGTCAAGGTCAAAGTCGATCCACTGGTTGCTTCGGAAGTCATCTCAGTACCGGATGAAGACCCAGTTTTTATCACTAATTTTGATCAGATCGCCAATTTGGTGGGCCGCAAAATCAGAATTGAGCGGCGCGCCCGTCCGGTGATGGTGGCAACCGTGCTTGGCCGCGGCAAATTAGGGCTTCGACTGCGAGTTGCCATGGCCAGCGGTTTTGCGGAAATCGAAGTTGCGCGTGGTGAATTCGTACGCGCGCAGGTTTTTCCGATTCGGTAGGGCTCAACTCGAGTGGGAAGCGTCGCGAAAGCGGGGAAACCTCAGTAGTTGCTTATGCCATTCGGTCAGCATATGCCGAATTGCAACTTCCAAAATTGACATTAGCCAAGATAGGTAAATCAAGCCCTGCTATTCACCTAAATATCTTTCTCCTTAATACTCAGAGAAAAAAATAAGGCTACAGCAAGTAAAAAAAATGCAGAAATTTGCCTGTCTACTGCACGCTTGGCAAAATAAAAGCTTGCAGAATCCTCAAACTTAAATTTTACACCCTCCTTTGTCGCTGAAACGTAAGTATGATATTTGGCACCCGGCTCGTACAAACTTCCGCCGCCGGTCAAATACTAGGCCTGTGCCACACTGAATATGAAAAAAAAAGGCACCGTTCGCTTTCGTGTGGGAGAAAAAATTGACACGGACCTTGCTTAGCGGGACTGAAAGTTTGCTTTCAGCATAGACGTTGGCGCTCAAGGTCGAATGACAACTGCGTCATTCGACCCCTCAAAAGCTTAATCCTAAATCCCGCAGTTGACCCCAAGCAAAGCAAGCGCAAAGCTATACAGCACCTGGTTTTCAACTAAGTTGAGGAGTTCACCCAATGGGTGAGGCAAAAAGACGGTAAGAAATTGCCCTGAAAGAGGTTCTGGAGCCGATGTTGGTCGACACGCCCGGCGGCCGGATTCACGTCCGATGGGACCATAGCGCAAGCGCGACAGCGAAGCTCAACTGGAATTTTTCGCCGAATTTTTGATGACGACTGGGCTTTATAAATCCTGGCTTGCCACCTGCCCAATGAGCTACACCAGCCCGAACGCGCCTGACAAAGCCGATGTTCTAGGCACCTGGATGCTGTCGATTTTGGCAGGTCATAAACCTTAAAACCGCAGTTGACCGCCAACTAACTCCGATAAAGCTATGAATATGTTGAATAATTTAGATATGCCGAAATTCATCTTGTGCGTGATCGTCGCTACGAACGAAATTGAACACTTTTTTGACGCCCCAGCATCGTTGTTTCGTCGTTGCAGGCAATGAGCATGCTGCCTCCTCACACCTTGCTGGAACGCCAAAAAAATG
>JAYTAO010000088.1:0-5137 GCA_043737435.1 Rhodanobacteraceae bacterium
AAGCGAATTGAAAGTCAATGAACTTGGCTATTTAGAGTTCAAGCGTGCGATGCCCAGCGATGTACCGACCGGGCGTTGGAAGCTGGAAATGGGTACCGACCCTGAAGGCAAAGGCCGGCACCACACCTTTAATTTCCGTATCGAAGAATTTTTGCCTGAGCGCCTGAAGCTTGAGCTTGCCAGTGTGCAAGAGCGATTGGCGCCGGCGGAGCCACTGAATCTTGATGTGACTGGTGCTTATTTGTATGGTGCGCCTGCAGGCGGCAATCGCTTTACCGCGAAATACGTTTTAAGCGCCGATGCGGCTGCCGTGCCAGGTTTGAAAGGCTATATTTTTGGCGATCAAGTCAATAAGCCCAAAGCTGAACAGGTCGATGCGATTGATGAAACTTTAGGCGAAGATGGCAAGCTCAGCAGCGCAATCACGATACCGGGCGATCAAATCAATGGTCCAATTAGCGTTGCAGTAATCGGTGAGTTGTTTGAAACCGGTGGTCGCGCAGTGACGCGCGTGCTCAAGCGCAGCGTCTGGCCGGCCGAGCATTTGGTGGGGGTGCGGCCCTTGTTTAGCGATAACGATGCGGGCGGCAATTCGCGCGCAGCCTTCGAGGTCATGCGCGTAGGCGCAGACGGCACCCCGACTGCAGCCAAGGTGCAGGTCAAGTTAATACGTGAGCGCAGGGATTATCGCTGGAGCTATAAATCCGGCCTAGGCTGGGTGAGCGATTACACTGAGTCCTTGAGTGACGGCGATGCCCAAGCCTTAGCACTAGATGGAAAAGTGGCCGGTCACGTGGAATTCCCGGTTGAATGGGGCAACTACCGCTTAGAAATTACAGATCCAGAAACAAAATTAGTCACGCGCTATCCGTTTTATGCAGGTTGGAGCTGGGGCAGTGACAATACCGGGCCAGATTCGCGCCCTGACAAGGTTAAACTGGCTTTGGATAAATCCGCCTACAAAGTTGGCGATACGCTGAAGCTCACGATCACCCCGCCTGAGGAGGGCGTGGGCCTGCTGCTAGTGGAATCGGACAAACTGCTACAAACGCAAGAATTTAGCGCGGGCAAAACCACCACGTTGGAGCTGAAAATTGCGCCCGAGTGGGATCGCCACGACGTTTATATTTCGGCCATGGTCTTCAAGCCTGGCGATAACTCTAACCACATTACGCCCAAGCGCGCGATTGGCATGATCCACCTGCCCATGGACCGCGCTGAGCGCCAGCTGCAAGTGAGTTTGACCGCACCCGCCAAGATGTTGCCCTCCCAAGCACTGAGCGTTGCAGTTTCGGTGCCTGAATTGAAATCGCAAACTGCGTTTGTCACGGTGCACGCGGTCGATCAGGGCATCACCAATATCACCAATTTCACCGTGCCTGACCCGTTCAAATACTTCTTCGCACAGCGTGCATTTTCGATCGACTTGTTCGACGTATACGGCCGAATCATTGAATCCTTGCCCGGCACCTTGGCGAAATTACGCTTTGGTGGTGATGGCATGTTGGGCGCGTTACCACAAGCCAATCGCAGTACCGCAAAAGTTCAGACGGTCGACTTATTCAGTGGCGCGGTAGCGCTGGATGCCAAGGGCAATGCTATCGTGCCGCTCAATGTGCCTGACTTTAATGGCAGCTTAAAAGTATCGGCAGTGGTGTTTTCCGAAAGCCGTTATGGCTTCGCGCAGAGCGAAACCATCGTGCGCGCACCGGTGGTGGTCGAAGTCAGCATGCCGCGTGTTTTTGCCCCAGGCGATAGCGGCAAGCTCACGGTGGACGTGCAAAATTTCACCGACAAGCCGGGTGAATTTACCCTCAAGCTAGTCGCTGGCGATGGCCTTAAATTCTCCAGCAGCCAAGCCGATGTCAAGTTAGCGGATCAAGAAAAGAAGACCTTGAGTTTCGACGTGGCCGCAACCGCTGCCATTGGCATCGCCAAATATTCCGTGGCCGTTAGTGGTAACGGCGCGAAGCTTGAACGCAAGTTCGAGTCGGTGGTTCGACCGGCTTGGAATGAAACTCGGCGAGTGCGGTTCGAGACGCTTAACGCACCGGGCCAGATTGATCTGAACGTCAGCACGAGTGATTTTTATCCAAACACCGTGCGCTCCAGATTTAGTTTAAGCGGTCGCGCGCCGATTCCTGTTGCTGATGCCGCCAAAGGATTATTTGAGTATCCCTACGGCTGTATTGAGCAAACCACCAGCAAGCTGATGCCGTACTTGACCTTAGATGACGCAGCACTGGCCAAACTTGGCTTGCCGCAATCCATGGTAAAAAACCGTGCAGAAAACGTTAGTTTTGGTCTGGGCCGCATTGCCTCAATGCAGGCTGAATCCGGGCACTTTAACTATTGGCCAGAAGGCGATTACGCCGAACCGACGTTGACGCCATTTGTCGCCGATGTGCTGGTGGACGCGCAAATGCAGGGTTACGCCATGCCGCCGCAAGTGTTGCAAAAAGCGCTGGAACGCTTGAAGGAAAGCCTGCTTTCGGGCGGTGAGCTCAATTACGACCGCGTCTACAACGATAACTCCGAACATTTACGGCTGAGCTACAACGCCTATGCTGGCTATGTTCTGGCGCGCGTCAATCAAGCGCCGCTGGGCAGCTTGCGCTCAATTTTTGATGCGCAAGCTAGCAAAGCGCTGTCGCCGCTGCCCTTGGTGCGGTTGGCAATTGCGTTAAAAACTGCGGGCGATAATAAACGTGCGGAGGATGCGCTCAAGCTGGCATTTGGCGAAAAATGGGTGATGCAGCAGGATCGCTGGTTAGGCGATTACGGCAGCATCTTGCGCGACCACGCATTGTCTTTGGCGTTGGTGATTGAGGCAAAAATGTCGCCGCCGGATTTGGATGCGCGGCTATTGGACGTCACCTATTTGGTGCGCGAGACCCCGTATATGTCCACTCAAGATCGCGTAGGTTTGGTGCGGCTTGCGAAAGCGCTGAGCGCAAGCAGCGGCCAGTTAGAAGGCGCGCTGGTCGTCAATTCAAGTCCGCAATCGTTTAGCACCAGCGGTATTTTTGCCGCGGATCTATCGTTTGCGGAATTAAATTCCGGCGCAAAAATTGAAGCAAAGTCGGCCGGTCCGCTGTATTTAATTCAGCAAACGGTCGGTATTACCCGCACGCCGCCGCAGCCTAGCTCCGAGCAGATGCAAGTCGCGCGCAAATACTTCAACATGGACGGCACGCCCTTTTCTGGCGACAGCATTCGCGAAGGCGAGCGCTTGATTGTGGGCTTGACCATTCAATCAAAAGTTTGGGCCAATGATTTGCTGCTGGTTGATCTTTTGCCGGGCGGCTTTGAAGCGGAAAATCTCAACTTGTTGCCTGCTGAACAGCTCAGTGGTTTGAAAGCTGGTGAGCTCAGCGTCAGCGATATTAGATCTCAAGTCAGCGTGCGATTTGAAGAATTTCGGGATGACCGCTACGTGCTGGCGATGCCAATCAGTGAAGGCGAAACACGTTATTTCTACGTGGTGCGCGCGGTGTCCCCAGGTACGTTCGTCGTGCCGCCCACACAGCTTGAAGATATGTATAGGCCAACGATGAGCACGGTTGGGGTTTCGATTCCGGCGCGGGTAACGGTGTTGGAAGGGAATTGAGATGTGAACAAGGTGTTCGTTACAGTCTATTCAAGTGAACACCTTTTTCAATAATCCATTGGGGCATTCGCAAAAAAATGAACCGTTCGACCTGAGCGTCGATGATTTTTCTAGTGCTGGAAGTGTTGATAAGAACCGTTCGCCCTGAGCCTGTCGAAGGGCAGGGCCGTACAGTTCCTAACGAAGCAAAAGCCTTCATGAAATTATTTGATCGGAAAAGTGTGATGCAAAAAGTGCTACGGCTGCGTCAGTATTTGTGCGGCTCTACGCTTCGGCGGCCTTAGGCGAACCGTGCTTGCAACGAGAGCTAAAATTTTTTTCTTATTGGATCAATTAAGCAATGAAACTGTCGTTTGCCAAAGTGGCGTCCATCGCGGCAGCTCTGGTGGCACTGGTATTTGCCCTTGATTATTTCAACCCACCGCCGCTGGATAAATTTCTCACCCAACGGTCTGCTCAGCTAATTTTGGCGAGTGACGGCGCGCCGCTGCGGGCTTTTCCGGATGCGCGTGGCATCTGGCGTTATCCAGTCAGCGCCATCGATGTCGCGCCCGCTTATTTGCACACGCTGCTGAATTACGAAGACCGCTGGTTTTATCGCCACCCCGGGGTAAATCCCGCAGCACTTGTACGCGCGATCGGCCAAGCCGTGTTTTATCGGCGCCCAGTTTCAGGTGGCTCTACGATCACCATGCAGGTCGCGCGTATTATCGAAGTCATCCCGCACACCACGGCGGGCAAGTTAAAGCAAATGCTGCGCGCATTGCAGCTGGAACGGCGCTTGAGCAAAGCACAAATTCTAGATTTGTATTTACGATTTGCCCCTTACGGCGGCACCATCGAAGGTGTTGAGACCGCTTCGCGCGCTTATCTAGGCAAGTCTAGCCACGATTTAAGCGATGCGGAATCGGCGCTTCTGGTGGTTTTGCCGCAGCGTCCAAGCGCGTTACGCCCGGATCGCAGCAGTGCAGCAGCGCAGCGCGCGCGTGACAAAGTGCTGTTGCGCATGCGTGATTTAGGCGTGTGGAGCGCCGCACGCGTTGCGGACGCCCAGCTTGAATCGGTGTATGCGAAACGCTTGCGCGTGCCGATGCTGGCACCGCTATTTGCGCAACGCTTGCATGCAGAACATCCTGACGCTGATCAAATTGAAACCGGCATTGATACGCGCTGGCAACAAATGGCGCAAGCCCGCGTGGCAAACCATATCAAGCGCTTTGCGCCAGCGACCTCGGCTGCAGTTTTGATCGTCGACAACCAAACCATGCTGGCGCGCGCCTATGTCGGCTCTGCCGTTTTTGGCGACGCGAAAAGCTACGGACATATCGATATGGTGCAGGCCGAGCGTTCGCCCGGCTCCACACTCAAACCCACGCTTTATGCCTTGGCGCTGGACGCCGGCCTGATCCATTCGGAAAGCCTGCTGCTAGATGCGCCGCAGGAGTTTTCTGGCTATCGCCCCGCTAACTTTTCGGGGAGCTTTAACGGCCCGGTCGCGGCCGCTGCCGCGCTGCGCTTGAGCCTAAA
>JAYTAO010000089.1:0-12447 GCA_043737435.1 Rhodanobacteraceae bacterium
CTTAATGTGCTTGCTGGCGTAACCACGGTACGCGATATGGGCAATCAAAACGACGTGCTCGACAAGCTGATTGAACGCATCAACAAAGGCGATGTGGCGGGCCCCAGAGTCATCCGCAGCGGCTTCATCGAGGGCAAGAGCCCGTTCAATGCAGCCAACGGCATCTTAGTGGATAGCGAAGCTGCAGCGTTGGCGGCGGTGCGCTGGTACGCCGCACGCGGCTATTGGCAGGCCAAACTCTACAATTCAATGAAGCCCGAATGGGCACCGGCGGTGGTCGCCGAAGCGCACAAATTGGGCATGCGCGTCGCCGGTCACGTCCCGGCTTTTTCCAATGCCGACGCGATGATCGCCGCTGGCTTTGATGAAATCACCCACGTCAACCAACTGATGCTGGGCTGGGTGCTCAAACCCGACGAGGACACCCGCACGCTGTTTAGGTTCACCGCGATGCGCCGGTTCAACACCATTGATATCAATTCGCCGAAAGTGCGTGCAACGCTGGATACAATGGTGGCAAAAGGTACCGCGCACGAGCCAACCATTGGCATCCACGAACTCGGCTTGACTGCGCTTGACGGCCAGCCCAACCCCGGCGCTTTGGATTATATCGAGCACATGCCGCCAGCCGAGCAACGCCAACTCAAGCAAGCGCTGTTCGGCACCGATACGCCCAAGCAGCGCACTGAATACGTTGCAGCCTATGCTAAAATTCTGAAACTCCTGCGCGAGATGCACAAACGTGGCATCTTGCTGATTCCCGGCACCGATTTGGGCGGCGCGTTTACGTTTCATCGGGAGCTGGAACTGTTCGGCCAGCTTGGCATGACGCCAGCGCAAGTGCTGCGCCGCGCGAGCTTGGATATGGCGCGCTACACCGGGCAGGATCAGCAATTGGGTTCAATCGAGCGCGGCAAGCTCGCCGATTTTTTCCTGGTACCGGGAGACCCTACGCAAAACCTAAAAGACATCAAGGTCATTCGCATGGTGGTGAAAGACGGCGCGGTGTATTTTCCAAGCGAGATTTATCCTAAGCTCGGTATCCGTCCGTTTACTGATGTGCCTGCGGTGACGACGGAGTCGACGAAGTCGCAAGTCGCGCGTTATGCGCCTTGACTGAAATGAAGTTCTACCGTAGTGAATTTCTAAAAACTCTCAAGGCCGAGTTTCCGGCGCTAAGAGACCCAATTAACGCTGAGGAAGGGTTGCTGCATTTCGAGATGGATGTTTTCCGGCGTTTCATCCAACAGGCCATCGGCACGCGCGACGAGATCGTCGCCTGGGCTTTCGAACTTGCTAATAAAGCCTATCGCAACGGCAATGCAAAGCTCAGAAATGTAGTCGATGTTTCCTTCGTCGAGCCTATGGATTTTAATTCGTGGGCGTGGGAACGCCTGCCTGAAACTCTAAGGGATCTCTATTTTCGCTTTCATGGGAAAACCGGCGCATAGCTAAGCGTTGAACCCGTTTACCGAAGACTTTCTTGCGAAGATCCAAAATCCGGGGTGCTGCAGACACTTTGCTCAGTCCGCTAATACCGCATCGCCTTAGCCCAACGGCGGCATCAACAGCTGCACGCCCATGGTCACGAAAATGGTTAATGCGATCGCCGCAGGCAGCGCCTGAACTGCGAACCAATTCGCGCTAGCGCGCAAAATGTGCATGAGCAACGCGGTATGCCAGAGCAGCATACACAGCATGCCTAAGCCAAAAAAGGCAGCGACGGAGCCTACTTTCGGGGCATCAAAAGCGTGATAGCCCAAAGCTAGACCTAGACTCAGCAAATTCAGCGGTACCACTGCGCCAAAATAGGCCGTTAAGGTTTGCAGTAAGCGTGCGGAGCTGTTGCGCAAAGCCAAGATGCCAGCGATACCGCTACAAAGCAGCAACGGACTGATAATCGCACCAACTAGAGCATTGGCAATGCCGAAACCATAGTTGCCGATGGCTTCTAAAGCGATATCGAGTAGGATTAATCCGGCCAGCAAGTTTGGCGAATACGGCGCATCGGCTGGGCTACCCTTAAAGCTCAGCAGCTCGAAAAAATAAAATAGCAGCTGGATCATAGGAACATTTCCGATTAGCTTATGACAAATATTAATACCCTAACAACGCTCGACGCACTAGGCCAGCTTTGTCCGTGGCCGCTGGTGCTCACTAAACAAGCACTCACAGCAATTTTGGCCGGCGATGAACTATGCGTTTTAAGCGACGACCCGCTCGCAGAGCTGGATATTCGCGCACTTTGCCAGCGTGATGGGCACGAATTTTTAGCGCTAGAGCCTAGGCCAGTGCGCGGGGCTTTCGCGATCCGCATTCGCAAACGAAAATGAATTGCTGCGTGCTAGCCGCAAATACAACTATGTTTTCAGCACCGTCGCAATTTGCGCGTAAATATCTTCCATTGAGCCTTCACCCGCAATTTTGCTAAGTAAACCGCGCTGTTGGTAATAGCCCACCACCGGCTCGGTTTGGTCGTGATAAATTTTTAAGCGATTGGCAATAACTTCTGGGGTGTCATCAACACGCCCTTCCTTCTTCGCCCGTTCCGCCAAGCGATTCAGCAGCACCGCATGCGAAACGTCCAATAAGATCGCCGCTTTTAGTGGCATGTGCATCTTTGCCAACATACTCGTCAAGGCATCCGCCTGGGCAACATTGCGTGGATAACCATCAAAAATAACGCCGTCTTGGGTGTCAGCTTGGCTTAAACGCTCTGCCAGCATGCTCAGCACAATATCGTCACTGACCAGTTCTCCGCGGTCCATAACTTCCTTGGCTTTTAATCCCAGCGGTGTGCCAGCCGCGCGTGCGGCGCGTAACAGATCACCGGTGGAGATATGAACTAAGTTCATTCGATCCCGCAACAGTGTCGCTTGAGTGCCTTTGCCAGACCCTGGGGCCCCCAACAGAATAATGCGCATGCGTGTTTTGATCCTGTGTGCGCCTAAGTTCCGCGCAATTTTCATGGATGGGTTGAATGTTTTACCAAGGCAAAACACATTGTTGGTTGAATGTTTTGCCAAGGCAAAACATGTGGAGACAGCTTCGTCGATTGAGCGATGATTCAAAAAATGATCGCAATTGAGATTACAGGCCGCCAAACCCGATACGCTAACGTCACAAGCATAATTCGTCAAACTCATTCTTAACTAGAGGCACTAAAACCTATGGCATCGCCTGCTAAAAACCTTCTATACGCGCAATCGGGTGGCGTCACCGCCGTGATTAACACCTCCGCCGCTGGTGTGATCGCCACCGCTCGTCGCAACAAAGCAAAAATTGGTCGGGTTTACGCAGCAAAAAACGGCATCCTTGGCGTGTTGCGTGAAGAATTATTTGATACCTCCGATGAGACCGATGCCGCGATCAAAGTTTTGGCGCACACGCCCGGCGGTGCCTTTGGTTCGTGTCGCTACAAGTTAAAAGACGCAGTGACTGATGCGGCGAAATATCAGCGCTTTTTGGATGTTTGTGCGGCACACGATATCGGCTATTTTCTCTATAACGGTGGCAATGACAGTGCCGATACCTCAAACAAAATCGCCGCCCTTGCTGCCGAACGCGGGCTCGATTTGATTTGCGTCGGCGTACCTAAAACCATCGACAATGATTTGGCGGTAACCGATGTTTGCCCAGGCTTTGCATCGGCCGCAAAATACACTGCGGTCAGCGTGCTCGAAGCATCGCTTGACGTCGCGGCGATGGCGGAAACCTCAACCAAGGTGTTTGTCTATGAAGTGATGGGACGTCACGCGGGTTGGCTCGCTGCCGCGGCCGGAATGGCGGGCAAAGGCAAAGACAGTGCACCGCATTTGATCTTATTCCCGGAAATTGCATTTGATGAAGCCAAATTTCTGGATGCCGTTAAAGCGACCGTTGCCAGCGTCGGCTATTGCGTCGTCGTCGTTAGTGAGGGCGTGAAAGATGCAGCGGGCAAGTTTTTGGCCGAAACAGGGATCAAAGACGCGTTTGGGCATAGTCAATTGGGCGGCGCAGCGCAGCAAATCGCCTCGTTAGTGCAAGCCAAACTCGGGGTGAAATTTCACTACGCGCTGCCGGATTATTTACAGCGCTCAGCGCGGCATTTGGCCAGCGCGGTAGACGTTGAAATCGCTTACAAAGTCGGGGAAGCGGCAGTGCGCTATGCGATTGCAAAACAAAACGCGGTGATGCCAGTAATCAAACGCTTAAGCAACAAGCCATATCGCTATGAAATCAAGCCTGCGCTGTTGTCGGATGTTGCCAACCATGAGCGCGTGATGCCGCGTGATTTCATTACCGAAGACGGTTTTGGCATCACGCCTGCCGCCCGCCGTTACTTAGAGCCCCTGATTGTTGGCGAGGCGTATCCGCCTTACGAAAATGGCTTACCAGTGTATGTGAAGCTGAAAAATAAATTGGTGCGTAAAAAGTTAGAGGTGTTTGCGGGCTAGCGTGTAATCCGCCAAAGGCGGATGAATTGCGAAGCTGAAACGAAGTTTCTTCAAAGGTCATGGAAAAACCCGGTGAATCAATCAACTCGCCGGGCTTTAGCAGATCAATTTCTAAGTGCAAGTCAAGTTTGTGGTGCCGATGGCCCCGAATATCGGGCGTCGCCAAATCCCAAAATTGGATAGAAAATCGGAGCTAGCAGTGCCAAGCCGATGCCAAAGCCGGTGCCTTTACCAAAGCTTTTTGCCATGTCAATCGCGACGATAATCGCCACTACGAAGTTAACAAAAGGAATAAACATCAAGATTAGCCACCAAATTGGCCGCCCGACGATTTGCAAGATTACGACAAAATTGTAAATCGGTATCAAACTTGCCCATCCAGGCTTGCCCGCTTTGACGAATACTTTCCAGACGCCAGCAATGACGACGACGCCTACAAGCAACATAAAAAGTAACGGCACGATTCCCATTGAGCCGGATGATTGATATTGATATTCCATTGAACACTCTCTTGAGCAGTTTTGCATTCGACGCGACATGGCTACGCTGACCCAAGTCACGCCGCTTGGACCGGCGCGTCAGAGCCTGTTGCAACGTGTTGAAAATGTCAACGGAGGACCTTATATTTTGTTTTGCCTGGGCAAAACAATTTGAAGTAATCGTGTTTTGCCTGGGCAAAACAATTTGAAGTAATCGTGCTTTGCCTGGGCAAAACAATTTGAAGTAATCGTTCAAACCGCTACCGCAGCAACACCCCCGCACCCGCGCGCGACGCACGGATTGCGGGTAGCGCTGCCGCAAGTGCGGTGACCATCAATACTGCGACTGCGACCAAAAGAATTGAGCTTGGCTGAAACAGTGTGACGTTAAAAAGCTGCGTTTTTAGTCCGCTTAACAGTGCTGCCGCGGCCGCAAAGCCCAGCGCTAAGCCCGCGGCTTGAACCGTCAGCCAATCCAAATAAACACCACGCATGATTTGCATCGGGCTAGCGCCCAGTGCCGCGCGTACGCTCAAAGACCGAGATTGTTGGTTGATCACAAACCCCGTCAACGCAAATAGCCCTAAGCCCGCTAACACCACCGCGGCGCCGGCAAAAGCAAAAAACAGCGTGCTAGTTGCAAGCCGCACCCCCAACGCGGCACGCACGGCGCTGGCAAGGGCTTTGACCGTGACCGGCTGCCCCGGTGCGGCCTGCTGCAGGACGGATCGCATAGATTGCATCAGCTGACTTACGCCAGTGGCGCCAAGCGTTTTATCCAAACGCGCGACGAGCGTGATCGTCGGCGTGTTGACCCGTCGCTGTGCCGCGTTTGCGTAGATTGTGCTGGCCATCGGTTGGCTCAAATCGATTTCGCGTACGTCACTGACCACGCCAACAATGGTCATAAGCCGTAAATCGCCGTCCATATTGCCGAATTGAATGCGCGCGCCGATGGGGTCAACACTGCCAAAGCTGCGCTTGGCCTCGGTTTCGCTAATTAACGCGGCCTGCGGCGCAGTCGCCGAATCGGCCGCATTAAAAAAGCGTCCGCGCTTGAGCACAATGCCCATCGCCTCAAAATAGCTCGCATCGGCTTGGCGAAATTCGGCGTAGCCCTGCTTGGACTTGGGCCATGACTCATAGCGCGCAGCCACGGCTTGAAAGTCGTAGGGTGGTTCGCTGGACGCCGGCATATCCTCAATTAAATAGCCGCCGTCACTGTGTTTCCCAGACAACGGTAGCGCGCTGACTAACCCAACCGCCTGCACCCCAGGCAACGCGCGCACCGCAGCTAAATAACGGCCAAACTCGGCATTGGATCGCTGTACCGGCGCTTGCAGCGTCGCCGCATTAACGACGCCGGAAAAATCTGGTGCGGCTGTCAACTCATCCGGCAACACAATCTCCGCGCTGATCGCGGTCTCGCTGTTAAACCCAAGTGGCTGCGCTAACAGCTGCTCGACGCTGCGGCCAATGGCAGCGGCACCTAAAAGTAGCGTGACCATAAAGGCAGTCTGCAGCGCCAGGAAACCCTTTTGAATGCCGAGCTGGCGCTTGGAAAGGCTCACGCTACGCTCCTGCGCCGTGCTGTGTTGTTCCAATTTAGCGCGTGCGAGCCACAATGAAATCGCCAAAGCTACTAAGCCTAAGCAGGCTACGCTTGCTGCCACTAACACGCCCCAAGTTCCCGCTGATAACGTAATTTCGTGCGCGCGCGGCAGTGAGTTGGCTAACAAATCGGTCAATAAATTGACCAGCAAAATTGCCAGCGGATAGGCCAGTAACGACGAAATTGCGGTCAATAAAAGCAGCTCCAACATCGGCGCACGCCGCAAAATCTGCGGCGTAGCCCCTAATGCCGCCTGCACGGCGAATTCTCTGCGGCGCAGCAAAAGATCAGACAAAAATAAATTTGCAACGTTGGCGCAGCCGATCAATAACAGCAGCAAGGATGCCGCCATGATCAGCCAAAGTGCGCCTGCCCCTGGGCCAAGCAAATCTTTCAACCAGGGCACAACAATAAAGCTAACCAGATCGACTTTGTCGCCCTGCTCCGCCTGAATTCGCCCAGCAATGCTTTTTGCCTGCGCCTGCACCGCCGTCAAATCCACCCCCGGCTTGACGCGTCCGATCAGGGCATAGTTATGTGCACTGCGTGCGCTAATATCTGCAGCACTATCCAAGCTGAAATAAACCGCAGCGCCGGGGGTCAAACTTGCCGATTGCGGCACGATGCCCACGACATTGCCAGCGGCGTCACCGCTGCTAACGTAGGCAGTCGCACTCCCTAGCGTTTGCCCAGGAAACAGCTGTTGCCACGCAGCTTCATTGACGACCACTTGGCCGGTACTGCCGGCGGCATCAAAGCTGCGACCTTGAACAGCTTCGAGTGCCAGCACCGAAAAATAATTTGGCTCGACCAAATAAACCTGCGCTCGGATGGTGTTGGTGCTGGCATTGGCATCAACCTTGACGCCGCGCGCCGCGCTAACGCTAGCGGCATACTCTTGATAGCGCGCTAAGCCGGTGAATAAGGTTTGCTGCTTGCTCAGATCAGTCGCGTTGGCGCCGGACAAGGCCATGCTATGGCCATCCGCGCTTTGTTCGTATATGCGAACTAGTCTTTCGGATTCGGGAAAAGGCAACGGCGTCAGTACCACCGCGTCGACTACAGAATAGATTGCCGTAGTTGCAGCCAAACCTAAGCTCAGTGAAGCTATGGTAAAGCTGGCAAGCGCCGGCTTTTGCGCAATGCGACGAAAAATTTGGCCGAATTTAGTCACACGAAATCACTTTTGGCAGCGGGTTTGCGCAGCTGTTGCAAAAACTGCGCCAGTGTGGATTCTGCTACTTCGCTTAGACGTCGCCCCTGTGCACACCCGCGCTATTCAGGCAAACTAAAAGACCCGCCGTATACTGCGCGCCCTGTTTATCATTTGCGCTCTTATCAGCGTCAATCCATTTTATGAGCGCATTGAACCCGAAAGTTGGCTTCGTTAGCCTAGGTTGCCCTAAGGCGTTGGTGGACTCGGAACGCATTTTGACGCAGCTGCGGGTCGAGGGTTACCAAATCGTGCCGAGCTATAATTCTGCCGATATTGTGGTGGTGAATACCTGCGGATTTATCGATTCTGCGGTTGAGGAATCTTTGGAAGCCATCGGCGAAGCGATGGCGGAAAACGGCAAAGTGGTGGTGACCGGCTGCTTAGGCGCGCGCGCCGAAACCATCCGCGCGCGCTTTCCAGATGTGCTTTCGATCAGTGGCCCGGCGGACTATGCTTCGGTGCTAACTGCCGTGCATAAGCAGCTGCCGCCCAAGCACGACCCGTATCTGGACTTGGTGCCGCCTGCCGGCTTGAAGCTCACGCCGAAACACTATGCTTATTTGAAAATTTCTGAAGGCTGCAATCACCGCTGCACGTTTTGCATTATTCCTTCGATGCGCGGTGATTTGGTCAGCCGCCCCATCGATCAAGTATTGATTGAAGCGGAAAAACTGGTCAGAGGCGGCGTGCGCGAACTGCTGGTCATTAGTCAAGACACTAGCGCCTACGGCGTTGATGTCAAATACGCCGAGGCGCAATGGCGGGAAAAAACTTATCGCACCCGTATGACCCAGCTGTGCGAGGGCTTGGGCGAGCTCAGTCACCCGCTAAATCCGGTTTGGGTGCGGCTGCACTATGTTTACCCGTACCCGCACGTGGACGAGATCATTCCGTTAATGGCGGAAAATAAAATCCTGCCGTATTTGGACATTCCATTTCAGCATGCGAATCCGCGCATTCTAAAACTAATGAAGCGCCCCGCAGCAAGCGCAAAAAACCTTGAACGCGTGCAGGCGTGGCGCAAACTGTGTCCCGACTTGACGCTACGCAGCACCTTCATTGTCGGTTTTCCCGGCGAAACCGAAGCCGAATTTCAAGAGCTTCTGGACTTTTTGAGCGCGGCTGAACTTGACCGCGTCGGTTGCTTTAAATACTCCCCGGTGGTCGGTGCGAAAGCGAATGATTTGCCTGATCCAATTGCGCCGGAGGTGCAAGCAGAACGCTACGACCGTTTCATGAAATTGCAGCAGAAAATTAGCGCCAAGCGCTTAAAGCGCAAAGTTGGACGCATCGAAACGATTCTAATTGATGAAGTGGATGGCGCATCTGCGACTGGACGCAGCACTAGCGATGCCCCGGAAATTGACGGCAAAGTGTTTGTCACCGGTATTAGCTCGCCGGTTCGGCCAGGGCAGTTCGTGCAGGTCAAAATTGAAAAGGCTGGGAAGTACGATTTGCACGGCGTACTGGCGGCAAAAAATTAACGCCAAATCTATTGCGCTTCCAGCACTGCCCGCCGAGTGACAAGGCTCTGCAACTCCTTTAACCGCCACAACATCGCATTGCCCAGCGCTATTTTGGGAATCGCTAGCCAGACATAGCCAATGCGGCTGACGCGTGGAGTATTTTCGGTGCTGCGCTGCAGTAATTGCCCGCCCAGGCCGCCGCTGCCATGCTGCCGGACTCAGCAATTTTGGCGAGCATTACGAATCGCATCGGGTGTAATGACTTGCACCTGTTTCTTCGTGTCGCTTTTCGGCGAGACTTGCGGCATTAAAAGTGCCCTATCGTTGAAATTATTGAAATAATGCCAGCAATATCCTGCGTTCCAATTTAAATTTATGCGTCCAGAATACTGCTCAGACGAGCCGATCATGGCGCACCCAACTCCTGAGGAATAATTATGTTGACCTTGCGCAAATCGAATGAACGTGGCTATGCCGATCATGGCTGGTTAAAAAGTTTCCATTCTTTTAGTTTTGCCGGCTACCAAGACCGCAACCACATGGGCATTGGCAATCTGCGCGTGATCAATCAAGACCGGATCGCGCCAGGCGCTGGCTTTGGCACGCATGCGCATCAAGATATGGAAATCATCAGCTATGTTCTTGACGGCGCCTTAGGACACAAAGACTCGCTAGGTAACGGCGCCCGCATTGTGCCCGGTGAAGTGCAGCGAATGAGCGCCGGTAGTGGCATTCAACACAGCGAATTCAACCACGCGAAAACGCAAGAAACGCACTTTTTGCAAATTTGGCTATTGCCAAATGCCTTCGGCATTGCGCCTAGCTACGAGCAAAAAACTTTTAGCGCGCAGGATAAGCGGGGCGTATTGCGCTTGGTTGTTAGCCCGGATGGCGCATTAGATAGCGTGAAAATCCATGCCGATGCGCGGCTGTATGCGGGCTTGTTTGATGGCAGTGAAAGCCAGCAGATTAACCTGGATACAAAGCGCTTGAGCTATGTTTTTGTGGCGCGCGGATCGCTGACTGCGAATGCTGTGCCATTGGCTTCTGGCGACGCGCTGTTGTTGAGCAATGAAGAGTTATTGACTTTGACGGATGGCAGCGATGCCGAAGTGATCGTTTTTGATTTATCGCGATAGTTGTATTTTTTTTTTTTTGAATCACCTAGCCACCTCATATTAAAACAAGAGCGCAAACGGTAATTATTTTCAATATCACTAGATATGACAAAAACTACAAAACTGTCATAGCTGAAGGCAATACGATGCTGACCGCGAAAGCGATTTTAAAACAGGGCGGCAGAGTTGTTTTGCCTGCGGCGTTTCGCAATGCAAAGGAACTGAGCGAGGGCGGTGCTTTAGTTTTTGAATTGGACGGTGACGAGTTAAGAATTTGATCTTCAGCCAGCGCGCTGAAGCGCTTGCAGCAGCGCTGGAAAGCTCTAGACCCAGGTGAAGAACTAATCTTGCAGCGTGAGCGAAGCTGCTGGTGCATAGCTACGTCCTGGATGGCGGCGTCACTATCAGCGTACGCCCCAACGCACCCTGCGCCTCGCTCAAAATCCCGCGCAAAATTTGGATTTCGCGTTGATCCGGTGCAGCGCGCTGAAAAATACGGCGTAAGCGCGTCATTAGTTTTTCTGGGTTTTTGGTGCTGTAGAAATTGATCTGTTTTAAGAAATCGCTGTAATGCTGCATCAGCCGGTCGAACTCAATTGCTGGTGCGGGAACGTGGATATCTTGCGCCATTGGGGCGACGTCACGCGCGTGTTGCTCCGCACTTTCGCCATTTACTGCCAGCGCCGCAAGCCGCACTTCATAAGCGATCAACTGCACTGCCGAGGCCAAATTGAGCGAGCTATAATCGCTATTCGTTGGAATTTGCACGCGGCCCTGACACAAACTCAGCTCACGATTATCCAAACCCGTGCGTTCGGCGCCGAACACTAAGGCCACCTCGGACGCTGCGGCCATTGCCAACGCTTGCCGCGCTGCTGCTGCAGGGGAAAATTCCGTAATAACAATGTCGCGTCTGCGCGCACTGGTGCCAAACACCAGCGTGCAATCGCCAATCGCGCTTGCCAGATCCTCGCAAATGACAGCCTGCTGCAGCACATCATCGGCACCCGCGGCCAAGGCGAATGCGTCTTCATCAGGCAAGTTTTTAGGTTGAACCAGATAAAGTCGGTGCAGCCCCATCACCTTCATCGCGCGCGCCGCAGCGCCGATATTACGGGTAAGTGTGGTGCCGACCAGCACGATACGCACGCGGTTGAGCCGCGCAAGTGCTGGCTGATGTTGTGATTGCTGTTGCGCGTCTGTGATCAATGGCAAAGCTAACCCGCCGCTGCGTAATACGGATTGCTACCCGCCGAGTGGTTGGTCGCGTCGATTACAGCTGTAATTTCTGGCACGCGCGCCAACAGCGTTTTCTCTATCCCTTGTTTAAGCGTGACATCTTTCATGCCACAACCCTGGCAGCCGCCGCCAAATTGCAGCACCACTGCGTTGTCCGCGGTTAGCTCCAACAAGCTCACGCGCCCGCCATGGCTGGCGACGCTGGGATTAATTTCGGAATCTAAAATATACTGCACCCGTTCAATCACGCTGGCATCAACTCCTGGGACTTTTGCCTTTAACTTGGGTGCTTTGATGGTCAGTTGCCCGCCCGCAGCATCGGCTTGATAGCTCACTTCCGTGGCATCTAAAAACGGCGCGCTGATCGCATCGACAAAAATGCAAAAGCCTTCGCATTCGATCACAAAATCTGTCTCAGTGACTTCCTCAGGCTCGCAAAACTCGAGCTTGCAATCGGCATTCACGGTGCCCGGCGCATAAGCGCGCATCCGTACGCCTAATCCGGCAATTTCTTGTTGCGCCAGTAGTTTTTGAAAATAGCTCAAGGCCGCCGCGTCTAGCTGGATCATCGTGCAACTCCATCAATGCTCTGCCCCGCCGCAATTTGCCCACGTAATTCGTGAATGGTTGCCGCATAGTCTTTACTGGAAAAAATAGCGGAGCCTGCGACAAAGGTATCCGCACCCGCTGCCGCAATTGCTTTGATATTGTCGATCTTCACCCCGCCATCAATTTCCAAGCGTATCGCTCTACCCGTTTGATCAATACGCTGACGCACTTGCGCCAGTTTAGTCAGTGCCGAAGGAATAAATTTCTGCCCGCCAAAGCCAGGATTGACGCTCATCAGCAAAACCAAATCCAAATCGTCCAGAACAAAATCC
>JAYTAO010000090.1:0-5107 GCA_043737435.1 Rhodanobacteraceae bacterium
GGGCTTAGCACCTACCGCGGCGAGGATGATCCGGGATTCTTCAGTAAAAAAAATACTTGGCTCCGGTATCACTTTCACGACACCAGTGAAACCGCAAGCGTTAAAAAATCTGCGCGCGTTGATCAGACACAAATGCTCATGCGCGATGGTGAAAACCTAGCGCCGTTTTTGCACCATATTCGCAGCGAGTCTTTTACTCATTACCAACGC
This sequence comes from Rhodanobacteraceae bacterium, assembly GCA_043737435.1. Taxonomy (GTDB): domain Bacteria; phylum Pseudomonadota; class Gammaproteobacteria; order Xanthomonadales; family SZUA-5; genus JANNYA01. Next base: position 211 of record JAYTAO010000090.1, read on the forward strand.
ATTATCGCAACCATTCAACGCGTCGCCCCTTTCTTTCTGGACTTTGTGCTGGAGCCCGAAGGCAAAGGTGGCAAATTTATGCGGCTGTGCTGGCGTCATCGCGCCAGTGAAACGATTTTCGATGCTAGTGATTTCTCGGACGGCACGTTGCGCTTTATTTGCTTAGTGACGCTGTTTTTGCAGCCCGATATGCCGACGCTGATCTTACTGGACGAACCCGAGCTTGGCTTGCACCCGTTCGCGCTGGCAATTTTAGCGGGGTTAATTCGCAGCGTTTCAGACACAACGCAAGTCATCGCTTCGACGCAATCAGTAACGTTTGCGAACCAATTCGCCGCCGAAGACATTATTGTGGTCGATCAGATTGACAATGCCAGCGAATTTAGTCGACTTGATCTTGAGCGTTTAAAAGATTGGCTCAATGACTACGGCGTCGGCGATCTGTGGGAAAAGAACTTGCTCGGTGGAACGCCGTAATGCTGCGAATCGCGGTGCTTTGTGAAGGTCAGACCGAGCGCGAATTTATTAGCAAGGAATTGGCACCGATTTTTTTAGCACGAAATCTTGTGATTACGCCGGTCCTAATCACAACTAAGCGCTATGCCGAAGGTGGCGCAAGCTCTGGCGGCGGCGTCAATCTTGATCGTGTCTGCGCACAGTTGCCTGCGCTCTTAGGCTCATTCGATTGGGTGACAACATTTTTCGATCTCTACGGCTTTAAAGATCGAAAACCCCGTGAAACTGCAGCTCAGCTAGAACAACGGGTCGCGCAGCGTATGGGCCAACCCAGCCGTTTGCGGCCCTATATTCAACAGTATGAATTCGAATCACTAGTTTTTGCGGTGCCGAATGCAGGACGGATTTTTGGCTCTGATTCGCTTTCTGCAAAAATCGGCGCCGTCTTATCTAGTTGTGACGGCAATGCCGAACTTATTAATGACAGCGCGCAAACCGCGCCCAGCGCGCGATTGAAGACGCTATTTTCCGAACTTAAACTTGGTAACTACGACAAAGTTGTCAATGGCACGCTGTTGCTAAAAGGCAATGTAGACGCCGTGCGTGCCGCCTGCCCGAACTTTGACGCCTGGGTTAGTTGGATCGAATCTTTAGCGTAGCAATCTACCAACCTAAACGGCCCCGGCATTCTGGAAATATCTGATTGCGAAATTGCCGCAAATGAAGCGGGCCGTGGTGGTGCGATTTATTCCAACGGTACGCTTTCGGTTTCGCGAAGTTTGCTGCAAAACAACTTTGCCACCAGCGGCGGCGGCATTTTTGCCGGTGAACTACAACCTGTGGGCGCGCTAATGGTAAGCAATTCGATGATTGGTAAAAACTTGGCCACCGATTTTGGCGCTGGCCTTTACGTGCAGGTACAAAAAGCTCGGATTGAAGGCACGACGATCAACGACAACATTGCGCGAGAACAAGGCGCAGGCATTTATTTAATCCAGCTCAGATATTCGACGCGCGCTGCAACTGATCAACAGCACCATCAGAGGCAATTTGGCCGACGTGCGCGGCGGCGGCATTGCTAGCGATGCTCTTGAATTAGGCGGTAAGGAGTTGGAAATTACGGGATGCACCATAGTGTTTAATAGCGCCAGCACCGGCGGCGGCGTTGACACCAACGCCAGCGCGTTAGCGCGTGCAAACACAGTGTTGCGAAGCTCGATCTACTTCCAAAATACCGGCGGCAATTTGTAGGCAAATCCTGGCCTGGGCGCGATGCAGTCGCAAGGCTTTAATTTAACCGATGACCCAGTCCAAGACTATCTCAAGCACAGCTCAGACCTGTTAGGACGTGATCCATTAATCGCGCCGCTGGCCAACAACGGCGGGCGCAACATGACGCACGCGTTGCTTTCTGGCAGCCCCGCGTTGGATCAGGGACATAGCTTTGGTAGCAGCACCGATCAACGTGGGCTTGGCTTTGCTCGAATTATGGATAGCAAATTGGTTAGCAACGCGATTGATGGCGACGGTGCAGATATCGGCACGTTTGAGACGCAAGAAATTAAATAGCCCGACTCGGACGCAACAGCAATTCCAGATTTCCCAACTAAGGGGAATCTGGTTAGCTTGCTAAGCAAGTGTTAACCCAGTACTGAAACATCCGCTACGTTCAAAAATAATTCCGACAGCCGTCTCAAGCTGGCGAGCCGGTTGTTACGCACATCCCTATTTTCCGCCATGACCATCACCGTATCAAAGTATTGATCAACCGGCGCGCGCAGTGCCGCTAGCCGAGTTAACGCCTCGACATAGCGCTGCGCCTGAACCAAGGGCGCGCTATCTAGACTTGCAAGCTGGACAGCCGCATCAAGCGCACGTTCGGCATCGTTCTCGAACAGGCTGGGCTCGATCACGGTCGTGAGCAGGTTGTCCGCCTCGCTGCGGTCAAGTTTGCGCAAAATATTGCGGATGCGCTTATTCGCCGCGACCAGGGCGCTACTTTCGGGCAATGCGCGAAACCCCTGACAGGCGCGCAGGCGCAGATCAAAATCGAGCAGATCCACCGGCTTGCGCTCCACCACGGCGTCAATCAATGCGGGCTCAATGCCGCGTTCTTGATAGTAGGCGCGCAAACGTTCCAGCACGAAGCTATAAAGCTCCTCAGTGAGTTCAGGCTTTGCCGCCACGCTTTCCGGCAGTTGCGTCACGGCAAATTGAATCGCCTGCACCAGATCAAGTTGAATCTCGCCTTCGATCAATGTGCGGGCCAAACCTAGCGCGGCGCGACGCAGTGCAAACGCGTCTTTATTGCCGGTGGGCTTTAAACCCGCGGCGAAAATCCCGGCTAAAGTGTCAAGGCGTTCCGCCACCGCTAGTAGTTTTCCGAGCGCGCTCGGTGCAATCGCAGCACCACCGGCGCGCGGGCAATACACTTCGTCCAAGCTGACGGCAACCTCGCTAGTTTCGCCTTGCGCCAAGGCGTAGGTTTTGCCCATTTCGCCCTGCAATTCTGGGAATTCGCCGACCATTCGGCTCATCAAATCGCATTTGGCCAGCAAGGCTGCGCGTTCGGCAATCTCCGGCTGCACTGCGAATGCCGATGCCAATTGCCGTGCCAGCGCTGCCACGCGCACGGATTTTTCCCACACACTGCCAAGCTTGAGCTGAAACGTGACTGTTTTTAGCTGTTCTTGCAGCTGCGCAAGCGGCGTTTTTAAATCTTGTTGATAGAAAAAGTCAGCATCCGCTAGACGCGGCCGAACCACGCGTTCATAGCCTTTGCGAATCTGGGGCGGGTCTAAGCTTGCAATGTTGGCGACACCAATAAACGCTGGCAGTAAGGTATGGTCTGACACGCGGTAAATCGGAAAATAGCGCTGATGTAGTTCTATGGTGGTCACGATCGTGGCGGCCGGCAGACGCATAAACTCCGGCGGGATCGCACATAAAATCGGCACTGGCCATTCGGTTAAATTGACGACTTCATCCAGCAAACTCGCTCGGATTTCAGCGCGCCCACCGAGTTCTTGCGCCAAGGCTTGGACTCCGTCTCGAACGATTTGCGCACGCGCTGTGGGATCAGTTTGTACTTTCGCCGCAAGCAATGCCGCCACATAGTTATCGGCGTGCGCCAATACAATCGCGGCGGGTGCCAAAAAGCGATGGCCAAAACTGACGCGTCCGCTGGCAATGCCAAAGGCGCTGCAGGGCACCACATCTGCATCCGCCAGCACCACCAACCAATGCACCGGGCGCAAAAACGCTTCGGTGGAATCGCCCCAGCGCATAGGTTTAGCAATGGCTAGGCCAGCCAAAGCTTCCGCCAAAACCTCAGGAATCACAGCCGCCGTGGCGCGCCCCGGCACACTGCCCCGGTGCACAAACCAGCTGCCTTTGTCGGTTTCCAACTTTTCTAATGCGTCCACACTTACGCCACAACTGGCGGCAAAACCAAGCAGGGCTTTGCTCGGCGCGCCCGCAGCATCCAAGGCGGCAGTAAGTGCCGGGCCACGGCGCTCTGTCTGCTGCACGGCTTGCTCTAACACCAAGCCAAACACCTGCACCGCCAAACGCCGCGGTGTCCACAGTGCTGCGGCGTGGCTATAGCTCAAGCCGCGTTTTTTAAAGCCCGCTGCCACGCCATCGCGAAATTGTCCTGCCAGTTCGGTCAAGCCTTGTGCCGGTAATTCTTCGCAGCCCAGTTCAATCAATAAATTCATTTGTTAACTTCCTTATTGTCATTCTTGCCAAAAATTTGTTAACGCTTGCTCGCCCTTCTTTGGCTCAAAGCCGCCATTTCGTTATTGCGAACGCAGTGAAGCGATCGCTTTTTAACTCGATGCGCTTGCAGATCGCCAAGTCGCTGCGCTCTTAGCGATGACGAAATTTCCGCAAAATGTAGTTAAGCTAACGGTATTGCTCAATTCCTGCGCGTTGCCCGAGCACAAATCCCAGCAATAATCAGCCCGGCCGCCATGGCGACCAAGCCCTTCAAAACAAACTGATACGCCAGTGCCGCGCCGGCAAGCGCCAATGCTGACGCGATCAATCGTTCGGACTCCTGTCGGACAAAACCCAGCGTCGCCAACAAAATTGCGCTGACCGCGAGCAGCACCGAAATGCCTTTCCCGCGCTTGTTCCAATCTATCGCGGCTTCCGCTTCCGGCGCAACTACCGTCACGGCGGGCGCATCGTCAAACCAACCCGCGACCCGATCTTTAACCGCGACCGCAGCCCCGGTGGCGGCATCGGTCGCACTTTGCACCATGGTTTTCGGAGCGGGTGCCGCTAAGTAACTGCTCCAGTCAGTTAAAAAAGCCAGTGCGAAGGCCAGCATCGCAAAGCTGAGCGCCAATAGGCCAGCAGCTTTGCCGGGCTTCGCGTTGACATGGGGGGCCACCGGGGTTTCAGGAAGCGTCGACATTTTTTGCCTTTTTGAGCT
>JAYTAO010000091.1:0-1993 GCA_043737435.1 Rhodanobacteraceae bacterium
TGGGACTATTTGTTTCGCAGCTTTCGTGCCGATGCCCAGTCAAAAACTGCTGGCTTTGGCACGCTGCCCCGCAGCCATACGCCGCACACGCTACTTAGCTTATTGCTTTTGCCATTTCGCCACAAAAATTAGAACTTAAACTATGCGCGACTCCCTACCTTTACTAAAGCAAATTGCCTTCCCCGCGATTGCCCGTCGTCAATTAAGCACGTTACAGCTCAATTTAGGCTATCGCTGCAACATCGCTTGCCTGCACTGCCACGTCAATGCAGGGCCTACGCGCAAAGAGGAAATGAGTAAAGAAATCATTGACTTAAGCTTAGGATTCGCGCTGAAGCAAGGCATTAAAACGCTGGATTTAACCGGCGGTTCACCGGAGATGAACCCGCATTTTCAGTATCTTGTGCGCAGCGCGCGCGCCAGCGGCATGCATGTGATGGATCGCTTCAACCCCACGATTGCGGAAGAAATAGGCTACGAATGGGTGCCAGAGTTTCTAGCCGAACAGCGCGTGGAAGCGGTTGCCTCCCTGCCCTGCTACACCGAAACCAATGTCGACAACCAGCGCGGTGACGGTGTATTTGCCGCAAGCGTAAGGGTGCTGCAACACATGAACACCCTTGGTTTCGGCGTTGCTGACAGCGGGCTTGAACTAAATCTGGTTTATAACCCAAGCGGGCCGTATTTACCGGGCGCACAGGGCAAACTGGAAAGTGATTACAAAGCACACCTGCTGCACGAGCACGGCATCGTTTTCAATAAGCTGTTTACCTTAGCCAATATGCCGATCAAGCGCTTTGGTTCGTGGCTGCAAACCAAAGGTGAGTTCGAGCCCTATATGAAATTGCTGCACGACAATCACCAGGACGCTAATTTAGACAACGTGATGTGTAGGGATCTGATTAGCGTGGACTATCGTGGCTACGTTTATGACTGTGATTTCAATCAAATGTTAGGGCTGGGATTAGGGCAGCCGGAAGCTGCGAATGGCGAAATACTGCCTACTCAAAGCCATCTGCGCGACTTGTTGAACAGCGATTTCACTGGCCGCCCGATTCGGGTCGCTGGGCACTGCTTTGGCTGCACAGCGGGGCAAGGGTCGAGTTGTGGCGGGGCGCTGGTTTAAAAACCTTGGCCCAACTCTTGCAGCGCCGCATAAGGTCTTTGGTCAATCGGCCGCTTGCGAGTCAAATTTGCGATCACATTTTGTCACTTTTGCTGCAATCGCGGCACTTAACAGCGCGCACGCTGCCATTGTCATCGACGGCACGCCGTCTGATGCACAGTGGGCTGATGCCCGCGAGATCACCGACTTTGCGCTGACGCAGCCGTTTAACCGCACCACGCCGCGCCTGAAAACAACGGTCAAGCAGTTGTCCACGCCTGAGGGTTTGGCAATCGCGTTTATCTGTGATCAGCCGGACGTAGCTAGCCGCAGCGCCGATTCCAGGCCTCGTGACGCGCAGCCTAACAGCGACGCGGTCAGCGCCATCGTTGATTTTGATGGCAATGGTAGTCGTGCTTACGAGTTTACGGTGGCGGCTAGCGGCGCGCAAAGGGACGGTATTTGGAGTAGCGAAAACGTTTTTGTTGCCGATTGGGATGGCGTTTGGCAGTCCGCTGTCGCCAGCACCGACAGCGGCTGGACGGCGGAGCTGCTGATTCCCTGGTCGAGCGTGCCGATGGCGAAATCTAGGGGCGCGAACCGCGATATTCGCATCAGCTTTGATCGCGCGGTTTGGAATGCGGGCGAACGCTATTCCTACCCGGCGATCAGCGCCACGCAAAGCCGCTATTTGTCCGACTTTGCCGCGCTGAGTATTGCCAGCTATGAGCAAAGCGCGCTCAGCGTGGTGCCGTATGCAAGCGTGCAGTATGATTTTCTCGATAACACTAGCAGCGGGCGCACCGGCGCCGACGTTTCCTGGCGGCCCAACGGTGAATTTGCTTTGACAGCGACCGTGCGGCCGGATTTTGGTCAAGTCGAATCGGA
>JAYTAO010000092.1:0-5090 GCA_043737435.1 Rhodanobacteraceae bacterium
AAGCCTTAAACGCGTTAGCCATCCAATTGAGTCACACCTTCACACAGGCACTATAGCGTTCGCCGCAATCTGAGTCATTGCCCAGAACCCTCGACAATCCCAAACACACGCGCTGCATTTAAATCAGTCGCGCGCTCAAGTTCGGCGGCGGTGATTCCGCGCAGCTCGGCAATCACATCGAGTACGCGTACCAGCTGAGCTGGTTCGTTGCGGGCGCCTTGAAAGCCGCACAAAGGTTGATCCGGTGCATCAGTCTCCAATAGCAAAAATGCCAACGGCATATTTTTGACGATGCTGCGTAATCGTTGCGCGCGCGGGTAGCTCACAGGCCCGCCGATACCTAAGCTAAGTCCTTGCTTAATCAAATTATCTGCTTGCTGCTGGCTGCCGGAAAAACTATGCAGCACGCCGTTTTTTACGCCGTATTTGCGCAGACCTGTAATGACCTCATCAAGCGCACGACGTGCATGCAGCACCACCGGCAAATCAAAGTCGCGCGAAACTTTAAGCTGGGCCTCAAAAAAAAGCTTTTGTGCGTCGCGATCAGCGTCTGCAGCAAAATAGTCTAGACCGAACTCGCCCACCGCGACCGCGCTGTGAGCGCGGAGCCAGTTTTCTAAGGCTATTAAATGCTCCGCACGATGCGCGCTTTGGTAGATTGGATGCAGGCCGTAAGCCGGATATAGCCCGTAGTTTTCCCCGCATAGGGTGGCAATGCCTTGCCAGTGGTGTTGGTCAATCGCGGGAATTAACTGCGAATGCACGCCACGGGCTCGCGCGGCCGCCAGTACTTGCTCGCGATCATGCGCAAATTCGCGCACGTCCAAATGGCAGTGGGTGTCAAACATTGAACTTATTTTTTGCCGTATCGATATAAGAACCGTTTGCCCTGAGCGTGTCCAAGGGCGGAGCAGCAGATTTTCTAACAGCGTACCGGGCGGGGCCGGTGCTTGTCGCATAGCCCTCGCCGCCGTTAGCTCGGACATCTCTGTGCACTTCGAGATGCTCAGTGCGAACGGTGCTTTTAATCTTAAACATAGCTACTCAAAACAGAGATCGTCAAAAGGTGCTTCGAGTGTTAGCGTCTGCAATGAAAATTTCAAGCAATGGAGCCGTGTTGCATGTTGCGAAGCCCAATCAGTTCTTCTATTGCTTTGTTTGCCCGGGCAAGCAACGTTCAGCGCGTCATTTTTGCTGCCCTGTATTTGCTGCTGTGCCAGAACTCCGCTTTCGCGGCGTTTTGGGAACACGAGCTGAAATCGGATGAACTGGTGCAGCTGCAAAACAGTACGGCGAAGATCGATGCCTCGGGCATGGCGCAAGTGCGTGTACACGCGTGGGTTTATGAACGCGAACGCAGGCCCGGTGCGCGCACGCTTTTTGCAAAATATTTGGGACTTGATTTGGACGCGTTGAGCGCGCCAGAACGTACGGCATTTTCCCAGCGCGCTGCGCTGTTTTTGGTCGATGTACAAAAAAACAAAAAGCTAACGCTGCAGGCCAGTGATGGCAGCGCGGTTGGGCTGGCAAAAACCGACAACTACGGCGCTGTGAATCAGTTAGTGTTGCTGCCGACAGGCGATCACAATAGCTTGTGGGTAAATTATTCGGTGCAGGGCCCGCGAGCACTATTTAGCGGACGCGCGCTGCGGGTGCCGAATCAGGGCATTTCGATCGTTTCTGATATTGATGACACCGTTCGCATAACTAACGTGCTTGATAGACACGAAATGCTGATGAACACCTTTGTGCGGCCCTTAAAAGCGGTCCCGGGTATGGCCAGTTTGTATCAACATGCCGCCGCTGTGCCAGCCCTGCGCATCCACTATGTTTCCAATGCGCCGTATGCGTTGTATCCACTGGTACAGCAGTTTTTAAGGGGCGCGCAATTCCCGGAAGGCTCCATGCATTTTCGGGCGGTGAGTATTAAAAGCAAGCTCTGGCATAGGCTTTTGCACCTAGAGCAGGCTAATACCCATAAGACTGAGGTCATCGAAAGCTTGATGCAAGATTTTCCCGAACGCAGCTTCGTGCTGATTGGCGACACCGGCGAGCAAGACCCGGAAATTTACGGCGCGCTTGCGCGTGTGCATCCGGAGCGCGTGCGGATGATTTTGCTGCGTAATGTCTCCGGTGACACGCGCAGCGGCACGCGCCTAACGAGCGGAATGCGCGGCGTACCAGCAGCAAAGTGGCTGCTCTTCACCGATGCTTACGCGCTCGATCTTGAGTCTGCCAAAATCAGCAGCGCTGCGGAAGCCAGTGACACAAACTTAGGCCCAAGGCCATGAGTGATTTGGGCAATCAAGAATTATTCGCCGCTTATGCGAAGCCTGGCGTCGTAGGACTTGCCGGTGGCGCGCATTTTATTGACCGTACCATTCGTAAAGTGCAGCGACACTGGCGCGGCGATGCGCCCCAAAGCCTGTATTCGCACGCGTTTATCTGCAGTGGCTTGCGCGCGGATGGGCAGCATTGGCTATTAGAGTCGGACTTAGAACTGCGCCACAAACAAATCCGCTTGGGCGTACAAGAAAATCGCGCCGCGAAGTATTTCAGTGCCGCTGACTACCCGAATGTGGCGCTGCTGGATTTCAACTTGAGCGCCGTACAGACGACTGCGGTGATGACTAGCGCGCTCGATTTATTGGCCGGTGCTGCGACGTATTCGCTGCGCGAACTGCTGGGCACGCTGATTGCACTGCAGCGCCCCAGTTTGCGTAGCCGCGCTAATTTGCTCAGCCGCGAGGGTGCGGTGTTTTGCTCAGCGATGGTGCAACATTGTTTTAAGCCCATCGACATTGAATTTGCCAGCGGCGTCAGTGTTAAAAACACCACGCCTGAGGATATTGCCGCAACCACCGCCGCGCATCAGCGCTATGCAGTGATTCGCTCAGTTTAGCGTTTGTTGACTAAGCTTTCGCAAATCCGATTGGCTAATTGGCGAGATATTTCCTGGCCGAATCAATCAGTTGCTTTATTGCAATAATCCTTCGCTTCAACTTTGGGTACTCAAAATGATCAATAACGACGTCCTGCGCAGCATTCGCTACATGCTTGATTTGAGCGATATTAAATTGGTGCAGATTACCCAGCTGGCGGATCCAGCATTTCCAGTCGAGAAAACTGATGTGATTAGCTTTCTAAAAAGAGACGACGATGCTGACTATCTCGCATGCCCTGATTCGATGATGGCGCATTTTCTTGATGGCTTAGTGCTGCACTGCCGTGGCACCAGCCCAAATCCGACGCCTCGGCCCCTGCTTGCTCGCATCACCAATAATGTGGTGCTAAAAAAGTTACGGGTTGCATTCGAATTGAAAGATGCGGATATGCATCAAGCTTTCTTGGATGCAGGTTTCCCGGTTTCTAAGCCTGAGCTTTCTGCGCTTTTTCGCCAAGAACAGCATCGCAACTTTCGCCCCTGTGGCGATCAAATGCTGCGCAATTTTCTTAAAGGGCTGACGCTGCGCGCGCGCTTAAATGCTTAATTACGCGTCACTTCAGCGTTGGATTCGCGTTTGCTAATGCTTTCGCGGCCTTGCGCCCGCGCCAGATGTGCACGGGTAAGGCAATAACCATTGCCAAGCCAATTAACCAATGTACCAGGCTAGCAGCGGCACGCCAAGGTTCGTCGGCCAAGTAATAAAGCATGGCCGCGCTGAACGCCAAAAGCGCAACCATTGCCAGCACAAGCGCGCCGGTAAGACGATTTTGCCGATGCAACCAACCGCGTTTAACATGCGCGGTCCAAAGTACGCCGACTAGCCAAAGCATGGGCATCGCAAGCACGCCGTGCAGTATTAGCCAGCGATGTTGCCAGGGCGAGTGCTCCAGCCCGAAATCGCTTTCGATGCGGACAAAAGTGTCCAAATAAAGCCAGGCCATGCCAGAAATCAATAGTGCAGCGCCGATCAGATACACGCCCCAACGCTGCCAATGCGGCAGCGGCATACGCTGCTGCACGCGGCGATGGCGATGCACTAATTGGCCTCCTGATAGTGGGCGTGTGCACCAAACTGCTGCAAAATTGCCGCAACATTTCTGCTGGGCGCAAGCAAAGCCACTTTGGTAAGCGCGTCTGCCACCGCTGCTGTGTCTGCAATCACACTGACACTGGTGCGGCCGCGAAACCCGCCGCGCGTGCTCATAATGGTGGGGCGGCGGCGTCCAGACGCGTCCGCGCGCCAATGCAATGCGCCGCCACTGCTTGCAAGTGCCTGATTGCAAAGCGTAAAACCCGCTTCACTCAGCGCACCGGAGCTTGGGTGGCGTAATTGCACTTGCACGGGTACCGGGCCAAACACGCGCAAATCACCCCCCGCATTGACCACCGCGCTGGTGATTCCAGGGATTCGCAGGGCGGCAATGGCCAAATCTACGGCATAGCCCTTGGCGATGCCGTTTAAATCCAGCCGCAATGCACGCGTAAAACGCACGCTCTGGCCAGCTTGATGCACGTAGATAAAGTTGCCCGATGCTTTTTTATTAGAGCTTGGGTCAAACGCGCCCGCGCTGGTGTGGGCGATATGCAGTGCCAATTTCAGCACGTCACTTAACAGCGCAGACGCACTAAATTCTTGCTCGTACGCAAGCGCGTTCAAGCGGCAAAGTTCACTTTGCGGGTCGAACAAACTCATGCAGTGATGCGCGCGCGCAATTTCATCAAAGGCCGGCTTGATCGCACGCGCAGCCAATTCTGCATGCTCAGCAGTCACGCTAATTTCTACCAGGGTGCCAAGCCAAGGCTGACAACGACGCAGCAAATAAGCCATTAATAGATCAACAACCTACGCGTGCGCGGCAAGTAGCGCATGCGTCGCCAGCAGCCGCTTAACGCCATCAGTAATGTGCTTACACGACAGCGTCGCGCTGGAAATGTTTTTAATGTCGTGATCAAGCTTTAAAACCGCGCCATCACGTTTGCCACGGAATTGCGCGCGCCATTTTGGATTGCGAACTTGATCGCCATAGGTCTCGCGATAGTCCATGACCTCAATGGCCTGCACCGCGCCGCTGGCATCAATCACCACCGCATAAGTAATGAACTCATGTTTGCCTAAAACTTGATCTACATAAAAACTTTCGCC
>JAYTAO010000093.1:0-1988 GCA_043737435.1 Rhodanobacteraceae bacterium
CTGATCCGTGCGCCCCGCTTTTCGCTTAGCGTGATGCTGACGCTAGGCTTAGGCTTGGCGGTAACGCTGCTGATGTGGGCGGTTTTGTGGCAGGCGGTACTGGAGCCATTGCCGTATCGTGATGCTGGCTCGCTGTCGGTAGTCAGTGCCGAGCGCGATGGTCAAACCAGTGGGCTATCTAGCGCTGAGGCCGAGCAATTGCCAGCGCTGTTACCGCCCGGCTACAGCTTAACGAGCTTCCATTGGAACGGCACCACCTACACCGGGGCTGAGCGGCCGGAAGCCATGACGACGATCACAGTCGCTGCCAATTTTTTTGAAGTGATCGGCATACGCCCGCTGCTGGGCCGTGGTTTGCTTGCTAGCGATGGCGATAGTGCAAATGTCGTCATCACTGAGTTTGTCTGGCGGAAATACTTTAATAGCGACCCAAATATTATCGGCAAGGTGTTCAAAGAAGAAGGCGGTGACAGCGTAATCGTTGGCGTTGCACCGAGAACTTTGGCCTATCCGGCGCGGGAAGTGAGCTATTTCAAAGCGATTGACTGGGCCGCTATGCGTGAACAAAGTGCGGGCTATCTCAATGCGCGCTATTTGGACGGCGTGCTGCGGGCACCAACGGCCACCGATCCAGAGGCCATGCGTCGTGTTTTGACGACAGCGCACGCAAGACTTGGCGAGCAATTGGGCGCGCCAGTGCGCGATTGGAAGTTGGCCGCTGAATCCTTTGAACAAGCGCGGCGTGGCGATGTCGCGGTACCGTTATTCGTGCTGACTGGGCTTAGCCTGCTGGTGCTATTGGTGGCAGCTACCAATGCCGCACATTTGGTGCTGACACGTGGCCGTCAGCGCGCGGCGGCGTTTGGCGTGATGGACGCGCTGGGCGCATCGCGCGGTGATTTGGCACGTGTGGTGCTGCTGGAAACCGCGCTGCTGGCGGTTTTTGCTGCGGGCTTGGCGTTTCTCATGTGCTGGGCGGCGTGGAAGCTCTCGCCGGATTTGAGCGATAGCGGGCTAGCCATTGATCCTGAGCTGGGTGTCGGTTTGATTTTGAATCCTAAATTAGCGTTAGTAGCGCTGGCGCTCAGTATGCTTTCGATTTTGCTCGCAGGTGCCTATCCGGCGTGGAATATTGCCAAAACCGGTGCGAGTTCGGCATTACGGGCACAGCGCTCTGGCGCGCGCGCGAAACATTGGCTTGGCATCCCCGGCACCGCGCTTTCGCTAGTGGCTTTATTTAGCGCCGGGCTATTTCTAAGCTCCAGCTTAGCGTTGCGCGATCAGCGCTTAGGCTTGAATGTTGATGGCGTGGTCAACGCGCAACTATTTATGCGCGGCGAAGCGGGCGGGAACAGCGGGCCAAAATTTGCCGCACAGGCGCAGGCCTTGCTTGATGGCGCTGCGAAAATTCCCGGTGCGCAAGCGGTTGCGGTAAGCAATGGCGTGCCGTTTACGCCGGTGTTTGGGCCTCGTTATGAGTTGAGCGGCGGCCCGGCCTTGCCGGGCAATGCGGTGTTGCAAACCACGGTGATTTCGGTGTTGGGTGATCCTATTAAAACGCTTGGCTACACATTGCAGGCGGGCAGGGCGCTGAATAGTAGCGATAGCGCCGCCGCTGCACGCGTGATTTTGGTCAGTGCGGGTTTTGCCAAACAGTACTTTGGCGATAAAAATCCATTAGGAGCCACGGTAAGCCTGCCGCCAAACGGTTCGGATAAGCCATTGCAATTTAGCGTTGTGGGTGTGCTCGCCGATGCGCGCCGAATCGCGCCAGACGTTGAGCCCAGGCCGGAAGTTTGGGTGCCGTTTGCGCAATATCCCGCGCACAGTGTTGCCGTTTTAGTGCGCGGCGCACCGGGCGGATTAAAGGCGGTACAGGAAGTCGTGTGGCAACATGATCCCACTCAAGCCATTTATCGCGCCTATGCCATTAGCGATGATCTAGCCGCATTAACCGCCGCACCCCGTTTTTTTGCCCGTTTCGCCGG
>JAYTAO010000094.1:0-1983 GCA_043737435.1 Rhodanobacteraceae bacterium
ATCAGCACTTGGCCGCTGAGCAATGGCGCGATTTCGAAATCAACGGCGTCAATAAATTCCTGCGGTGTTGGACCACGTTGGTGGTATTGGGCTTTTTTCATGGCAAGATCATTCTAGTCTGCTTGGAAGGTTGCGTTAGCTTAGCAGGGGACCGGCATTTGCGATTTAGCTCGCAACGAACCCAATCCAGCCATTGCGCGTCCGTTTGTGCGCTCAAGATCGGACTGTGATCAAGGCTCCATTCACTTGGCAGGGCTAATTTACGTTCCCATCGCCTACGGAACCTGCAACTTCAGACCTGAAAATCGCGCGAAATCCTGATCAAAACTAACCATCGTCGCGTTTCGCTCGATGGCGATCGCGGCTAGGTGCGCGTCATTGGTCAGATTTGCCGCTTGCCCCGCAGCTAAAATGAGGCTTTGCATAATCTGAAAATGGCGCTTGCCTGGCTCCGGGGTGGATATATTTGGATGGTTCAACCAAAGTTCCACTCGATCTAAAGCCTGTTGCGGCGAGAGTCTAACTTGTAACGTTTTTAGGTTCGTTGACAGCCTTATAAATGCCAGAATGCTCACCCAAGGTATGCCTATAGATTCGTTCTCTTTAAGCTGTGTCTGAAGAAATTTTTAGCGGTCTGGTGCTGCGAAAAATCAAGGTGCACCGAATACACTAGGACATTGCTGTCTAAAATGATCATTTGCCCAACTTAAGTTTTTGCAACAGATATTCATCCTCAAGCTCAGCGTCCATTTGTGTGGCTTGATCGAAATCACCGCCATGAATTAACCCTCCGCAGGCATGCGCAGGCATAAAAAATGGTGCTTCAAACTTCGGCGTTTTGGCCTCACGCAGCGCGCGCTTCAATAAATCGTTAATCACTGACTTAAATGACCTTCTGGTTTCAAATGCAATGCGCTCAAGCTCGACCGCAACTTCATCTTCCAGGGTAACCGTGGTGCGCATAATGGACTCCGAGGCCGATAATTTCATCAAAGCATAGCATCAAAGCATCAAATTTACTGCGGGGAACAATTTACGAAATCTAAGGTAGCCGCGTGGCACGAACCCGCCGAAAATCTTTAAACTTGCCCGCTTTTAAATATGCGACGAGCGCGTCGCGGTCTAAGCCAGCACTGGCAATAACGGTTTTGCCAATCAGTTGCGTTTGTCCACTGCCACCGCCGACAAGATAGTTGTTGATTGCAACGCGTAGGCGATCCGTGGGCTGGATCGGTTTGCCGTTTAAACGCATTGAATCTGCGATTATTCGGTCGCCTGGGGCGGCGCTGCTACGGATGCTGTAGCGCAATGAATCCGAAGCCGTCACGTGATCGCTGCCATCCAGTGGTTGTTCCAGCACGTTTTTTAATTCGGCACCGGTCAATTCAAGCACTTGGATTTCATTGCCAAACGGGTGCACGCTGTAAATGTCGCCATAAACGATGGGTATCGCGCCGGTGCTCTGACTCGCGCTGGGGGGTAAATCGGTACGCACTCCGCCATGGTTCACCAATGCGATGACCGCACTGCCGGTGTCTGGCCCTTGTGCGGCGGCCAGTTGCGCATCGCTAATTAAGCGGGCCAACTCGGATTCACCGACTTCGTCCTGGGTGCGCGTGATTGCCGCACCGGCAAGCTGTCCGACTGGCTGTTGTGCAACCGCATTGGTGGCCGCTTGCGCTGCCGCGACCAGGGCTTGCAGCTTCGGCTCAGGTGCGATTGTGGCGCTGTCAATCAGCACATTAATCGCAGATTTACTGATAATTTCACCGCTAGCGCGATCAATTTTGAGCTGCACTTGCGTTAATAAATGCCCGAAGGAGGCGCCTTGGGTCAGCAGTTTCGTGGCTAAATTGCAGACGTAAGCGCGGTGTGAATGCGCGCTCAAAATGACATCAACTTCTGGGTCCAGCGCTTCGCCAAGCGCCAGAATCGGCCCGCGCAGGCCAGCGCAGTTCGCGGGATCGACTTGGCCTTCAAACA
>JAYTAO010000095.1:0-5072 GCA_043737435.1 Rhodanobacteraceae bacterium
GTGCAAACTGAAAATCTAAAGCGCGAAACGCAGGTGGCGGAAAATAACCGACACCGTGCGGTTGCCATTGAAGAGGAAAAAGTAATTCGCGCGCGCAAGTTAGAGATTGTGGATCGCGAACGTGAAGTGGCGCTGCAAGAAATTGAACGGGATCGCCAGTTAGAAATCCAAAAGAAAGCGATCGCTGATGTGATTCGCGAACGTATTGTGGTGGAACGCACCGTCGCCGAACAAGAAGAGGCGATTAAAGATATTCGCGTGATTGCCGATGCTGAGCGCACCAAAAAAGCGTCGGTCGTGTTGGCGCAGGGCGAAGCTGAGCAAAAATTCATCTCTAGCATCAAAGAAGCCGAGGCGAACGAGCAGCGTGCGAAACATCAGGCAAATCAAGAGCTTACCTTGGCCGATGCGCGCCTGACAGTGGCCGCCAAAAGCGCAGAAGGCAAAAAGCGCGAGGCTGAAGGCAACGAGGCAACAGCGGCAGCACCTGGGCTGGCGGAAGCGCGCGTCATGCTGGCGAAAGCGGACGCGACCGAAAAGGAAGGCTTGGTCGGCGCCCGCGTGCGTCAAGCCGACGCCGATGCGACGTTGAAAGTTGGGCAGGCGAATGCAGAAACGCTGCGCCTGAAAATGGAAGCCGAAGCGATTGGCCGTGAGAAGCAAGGCCTGGCGGAAGCCAGTGTGCAAACTGCGCAGGCAGACGCATCGGCGCGTCAAGGCGTTGCTAGCGCTGAAACGCTGCGCTTGAAGTTAGAAGCAGAAGCGACCGGCAAGCAATTGCTGGGTGCAGCAGATGCCAGTGCAATTGCGGCGCGTTTTAGCGCTGAATCAATCGGCCTGAAAGACAAGTTCGCGGCGATGAGCGCGATGAGCGAGCAAACCCGGGCGCATGAAGAGCTGCGCTTGCAAATGGATTATGCGCATATCCAAACGCTCAAAGGCATTGATGCGAATCAAGCCATTGCGCGTGAACAAGCCAGCGTTTTGGGCCGCGCGCTGCAGCAGGCGAAGATCGAAATCGTTGGTGGCGATGGCGATTATTTCGAGAAGTTCATGAATAGCTTGAGCTTGGGTAAAAGCATTGATGGCGCGATCAGCAAAAGCACCTTGCTCAGCCAAGCCACCAAAGATCACCGCAGCGGCAAACGCGATTTGGTCACAGATGTGAAAGACATCGTCAGTGCGTTAGGCGGTGCTAGTGCGGAGGTGCGTGATCTAAGCGTGACTACTTTGATTCAGCAATTACTTGCCAGCGGTAAAACCGATAAAGCGGCTTTGAAGAAGTTGGTGGATGGGTTGTAAGGAAGTTATTAACTCATGTTTTTCCGACGATTCAATGGATTGCAAAAATTAGTGATGGATCCGTTCGCCCTGAGCCTGTCGAAGGGCAGAGCCGAACAATTACTGACGAAGCGCAAGCGCGTTTTGTGTCTTGCTTGTTGAGTCGGTATGGTCATATTTGAATTTTGTTGGATAAATAACTCAAGAATCCGATTGGTTTACAAGCGGAAAGCAACCTGGAAACCGATCGTGCTGAGTTCTGAGCCTGTCGAAGAATCGAGGTATATAGCAGCACACTTCGAGAAGTTAGGAACGTTACGGCTCTGCCGTTCGACAGGCTCAGCGCGAACGGTTCTATTTACCAACTTGCGTTCTTACAAAAATCCTGGAACCGCCCATGTCTGACCCCGCCAGCTTTGATTTATTACGCAAACGCCTGAGCGCCGCAGCGGCGGTGGTGCGTGGCAAAACCGATGCGCTAAACGCCCAGCGCCTAACCCTATTCGGCCGCGTCGAGCCGAAATTATTGGCGCGCTTGAGCGCGCGCACGGAAAACAACTGCGTTGCGCGCGATGTGGTTCGGGTGGGCAATTTATTGCTGTTTGGCTATCAAGTTTTCATCGGCTTGAAGCGCGAAACCACGATTAATGATGTGTTTTGCCTTTACCGGCTAAAGGATCACACCGAAGCGGCAGAGCTGGAAACGGTAGCAATTGAAACAAGCTTTTTGGCTGATAGCCGTTTCGCGGCTGATTTCAAGGAGCTAATTACCTATTACAAAGCCACTACTTTAGAGCAGCTGCGGGTAGTCAACGACAAGCTGTTGATGCTGTTTCGCACCGGCAGCCAGTTGGGGGATCGTAAAGTCTTTCGTTTTGCCATTGATCCGAAAGGTGCGGTGCAATACATCGACAACCGCGGCGAGCGCGACCATGTTTTGCCACCGCCGTATGATTTTGAATGGAGCAATGTCACACGCGAGATGCACGTGCTGGGTCGGCATCCGCACGCCAATATTTTGGACACCGTTTTTGTGGAAACGGTAGGCGGCGATTTGACCGTCAAAATTGAGAATAACACCGAATCTGGGTTAGGCATTTTTGCCGAGCCGGTGGATGACAAAACGCAATCCTTGGCCGATGCTGAAATAAGCTATGCCGATTTGCGTCACCAGTTGTTGATTCGCGTCAAACCCTATCGCGAAGCCAGCAGTCGCTATCTAATTTTCAACAAGCGCCTGAAAACGGTGGTGCGCTGTGACGAAATTGGCGTGTCTTGTGTGCAGCTGCCGGAAGATCACGGCATCGTCTTTCCCGGCGGCTACGCCTTAGAAAGTGGTGAGACCAAACGCTTTAGTGAGCTAGGTTTGAATTTCGATGGCTTTCGCCTCAAGCGCGTGATTCGCGCGCCGAATGGCGAGGATGTGCTGTACATATTCTATGAAGAAATCAGTGGCCGCTATGGTTTGTTACCTTACAACTTAATCGACCGCTCGATTGGCCAGCCGCTGATGGCGCATGGCTATGCGCGCTATTTAGACGGATCTATTTTGCTGTTTGTTCCGGAAAGCGGTGAAGCTAGCCGTTTGCATGCGATGCAGTTGTGGCGCACGCCGTTTTCGGATATTGAGCACGAGGCTAGCAGCAAAGCCGCCCCCGGCTTGCTTGGGCGTTTGGGCAATGCGTCTTTAGTGCGGGCGCTGGCGGAACTGCGGCAGTTGACGCAACTAGCTGAAGACGCCCGCGTGATCGGCCAGTTCGAGCGTTTATTCAAGCTCGGGCAAAAATGTGCGGAGGGCTATCTGTGGCTTGCCGAGGCTGAAGCAGGCGCACTATTGCCTGACGTGCAAGGCCTAGCGCGCACCGCAAAAAGCGCTCTTGAGGCTTTTGAGCAGCTTGAGCAAGCCAAATTCAAGGCGGCCAGCGCGGTCAAACTGCAGGCAACGGCGGTACGCGAGCTAATTAGTATTGTCGCGGCCAAACTTTGGCAGAAACCGGAAGATTTTACCGATGCCATCGTCAAATTTAAGCGCAAGCGCGGTGAGCTGACCGCATTGTCTGAGCAAGCGCACGTTTTACCCAGTGATATCGAGCCCTTGGATACAGCAATCACTGAGGAGCTAAACCGCGTCGGCGCACGTGCTCTGAAATTTTTTGCTGATCCAAACGCGTTCGCATCGCTCAAAGAAGGTTTGCGACGTGCGGGCGTTGAGCTAGAAAAAGCGACCGGCACGAGCGCGCTGAAACCTATTACGACTGAGCTGGATACCTTGGCGGAATCACTCGATGGCTTGACCGAGTTGGTGTCAAGTTTTGAGCATTCTGATCCACAACAACGTGCCGATTTATTGAGTGCCACCGGCGCGTTGTATAGCGACGTCAATCGACTGCGTGCGGGTTTACGGGCTAAGCGCGATAGCTTATTAGAGCGCGAGCAGGGTGCGGAATTCGGCGCACAGCTTCAAGTGCTTGAACAATCTTTGGCAAGCACGCTTTCCCGCTCTGACACCCCCGAAGCGATTGACGAAGCTTTGGCGAAAGCACTGAGCCAGCTAGAACAATTGGATGGACGCTTTGCCGATCAGCCACAATTTGCCGCTGAGCTCAGCACCCGGCGCGAAACCACGCTGGAAGCCTTCGCGGCCAGGCGTGAGCAACTTTCTGCGGTACGTGACAAACGTGCGCAGGGATTAAAGGAATCCATCAGTCGCGTTTTAGATGGCGTGCCGCGCCGCGTGGCGAAACTAACTCGAAACGAAGACATTCACGGATTTTTTGCCGGCGATAGCTTGATTGAACGCGCCCGCAGCCAGATTGCTGATTTGCGTAAACTAGGCCGCAGCGTGGATGCCGACGAGCTCAGCGGCAAGCTGCGTTCCTTGCGCGAATCCGGCTTGCGCGACGTGCGTGATCGCATTGAGCTCGGCCAAGACGGCAACACCTTAAAGCTGGGCAAGCATCGTTTTTCCGTGGCAAATCGCGCGCTAGATTTGGCGTTGAGCTTTGATAGCCAGGGCTTAAGTGTCAGCCTAACCGGCACGGATTATCGTAAGCCTATCGCTGCTGCGGCGACCGAGGCGTTTAGACCGGTTTGGCAACAAACTCTACCCAGCGAAAACAAAGACACTTATCGCGCCGAATATTTGGCCTACCGTTTATTTCAGGCGTTGCGCTCCGACGCCGCCAGTAGCGGAAAAACCGACTGCATCGAGCTTAGCGGGGATGAACGTGGTGCTCTGCGTGAGGCTCTGATCGCAGCGCCGAAAGATCAAAGCCAAAAGTTAATTGAGCAGATCAATTTGATTGCCGCCAAGCGGCCGATGGATGATTATCAACGCGGCGTACATGATCGGGATGCCGCGCAAATTTTATACGCGGTCGAAAAGCTCGACGAGCACGCCGGGGCCTTGCGCACCCGCGCTCCGGCACGGGTACTGGCGCAAGCTTATTTCGCAGGTTTGCGTGCCGAGCCCGCGAATGAGCTGAAGGCGACAGCGGCTGGGTTGCGCTGGTTGGTCGGGCAAAATCAGCCGATAGTGATTCCGGAAAGTTGGCTTAAGGCGCTTAGCCTGATCGCAGTCGAACTGAAGTTTGACGCCGAGCTGAACATTGCCGCCGCGCAGCATTTAATCGCCGCGCTCGGTGCTTCGGATGCCTTTCCCGCTACGGGCACCGCACTCGATTTAGCCGCAAAAATAGACGAGGCAGTACCCAAGGCGCTGTTGAGTGGTTTGAAGGATTCTCGTGCGCCCTTGGGCGAACGCCTGAATTTGCTTAACGCTATTGCGACTA
>JAYTAO010000096.1:0-1979 GCA_043737435.1 Rhodanobacteraceae bacterium
CCGGATGCCAAAGTCTAGCCTGCCTTTGCTTGATCCACTTGGCGCACCATCGCATTTAAGCCGCCCTGCAGCGCTGCGGCCTCAAAACCTAGTTTGTTCAGCACAAAAGCTGCTGCCGACGAGCGTTCGCCAGAGTTGCAATAAGTGATGTAGCGCTTTTTCTTATCCAGATTGGCGGCAAATTCGCGCAGTCTGGAAAGCGGCATATTAACTGAGCCTTTAATGGCGCGTTCGTTAAACTCTTCAACTGTGCGCACATCAATCACGCCTGCGCCGCCGCGCACGGCAATCGAAGCTTTACCCGGCGTAAGCCACTCCACCGCAGGCTGTTTGAGCAACTCGGAAAAATCAGCTTTGGCAAGGCGCATCAATTTCCCGTCTTTCATCATCGTCACCGTGGCGTTGCGCACATTGTTACTCAGCAGCGCATCTTCACCAAAACTATCGCCCCGCACCAAATAGGCAATGACAGATTCGCCAACGTCATTCATTTGGCTAACCGCCGCTGCACCTTCTTTCAACACGTAAAAATAGTCGCCATCGTCACCTTCACGGATGATGGTTTGCGCGTTTTTGACGGTCATTTCGGTGAAACGAGTGAACAGCCGCTCAATATTTGCGATCGGCAACTTTCGTAAGGCTTTGCTTTGTAACAGGCGAAACACCCAGCGATTGCCTTCGGGATTAGTATCAAAATGCTTTACGTTGCCACTTTTGACCACTTGATCCCATGCAATCACTTTTTCGAGGAATCGACGATCTATTTTTGCGACTCGCGCCCGTGGCGATTGCACCGTAGCGGTAAAACGGCGCGGCTGTAAATCACCGATAGCGTAACGCCCCTGCAACGAAGCGCCGCCGCTCTGGCTTTTGGTGCGGCCATCGGGATAGTCGCCACGCACTTCGCCTTCAAGCAAATAAAGGGTGCTTTCATCAGTATCGCCCGCAGAAAACAATACTTGATCGCATACCACATATTCTTCGGACGCCTCACGCGCAAGGGCTTCTAAGTGCTCGGGGCGCAGGGACTCCAGAGGGTACAAGTTTTTTAGCAAATTCGCGTCCACACTCATGTTTTTTCCGGTTTATGGTTGGCGCTCTGCGGGTTGATCGCTGCAATACTGCGCCCGATATTCCAAAGCCTTGGGCATCCAGCGATTTAAATCTTTAATTCTGTGCTCATTGGTGGGGTGCGTGCTGGCAAATTCAGGCGGACGCGCACCGCCCAGTGCCGCCATACGCTCCCAAAGTTTTGGCGCTTCGCGTGGATCAAAGCAGGCGGCGGCGGCAAAATACAGCCCCATTTCGTCAGCTTCAGATTCGTGATCGCGCGAAAACGGCAGGAGCACACCAAACTTTGCCCCGGCACCCAATGCCGCCATGACCGCTTGCCGCGCTTGTGGGCTCATATCGCCGACCGAAACGCCGGCTGCCATTGAGCCAATTTGCACCAATTTTTGATACGCCATACGCTCAGCGCCGTGGCGCGCAACCGCGTGCGCAATCTCGTGGCCCATCACCACTGCTAAACCATCGGCATTTGCCGCCACCGGAAAAAGACCGGTATAGACGGCAATTTTACCGCCCGGCAGTGCGAAAGCATTCACTTGCTCAGACTCAATGACATTCGCTTCCCACTCGAAACCAGGGTCAGCGCCTTGAAATTTCTGCACCGCCTGAATCAATCGCGTGGCGATATCGCGAACCATTTTTGGCCCTTCCCCCGTGGTCACAATCTGCTCGTTTTGCAAAATTTCTTGGTAGGACTGATAGCCCAAAGCCGCTTCTTGTTCGCGGCTCAAATCGACAAGCTGCTTGCGCCCGGTGACTGGCACCACTTCACGGTGGCTCATATAGTAATAGGCCATATACAGGCCAAAAAAAACTAATGGCAATAGCCGCATCAGACCGAAACCACCTCGGCCCCCGCTACGCGCTTGCTGCTGTTGCGGATAATTCATACGTGTCCTTAGCTGACC
>JAYTAO010000097.1:0-1977 GCA_043737435.1 Rhodanobacteraceae bacterium
TGACCGCAATTCCCGACCTGCCGCGCCAGCGCAGAAATCTGGGCCGCCGGCACCAAAATTGGGCAGTGCGTTCGCGGATTTGTTTGCCAATTTTGGCAAAAAGTAGCGCGACTATATAACCGCTACATTGGAGCAGTGACATGCCAACCCCCGCAAAAAACACGATTTGCCTTTGGTATGACCGCGACGCCGAGGCAGCGGCGCAGTTCTACGCCAAGACTTTCCCTGACTCGTCCGTGGGCGCGGTGCATAACGCTCCTGGAGATTTCCCATCCGGCAAGAAAGGCGACGTGTTGACGGTCGAGTTCACGGTCTTAGGAATTCGCTGCCTGGGGCTCAATGGCGGGCCGGGAGTCAAGCACGGCATGGCATTTTCATTTCAAATCGCAACCGCCGACCAAGCCGAAACCGATCAATACTGGAATGCGATTGTTGGCAATGGCGGCGAAGAGAGCCAGTGCGGCTGGTGCAAGGATAAATGGGGATTGTTCTGGCAGATCACGCCCATTGCGCTAACAAAAGCGGTCACCGACCCCGATCCCGTCGCCGCCAAGCGCGTATTCGACGCGATGATGCAAATGAAAAAAATCGATGTCGCGGTCATTGAGGCTGCGCACCGCGGTTGAGTTGGGATATGTCCAGGAGCTAATCAGTCGCTAGAAGCCTAGCCCCAACAATCCGCTGCACCGCTTTTTGGTCAAACGAAACAAATTGCTTTCCACCGAGCTGATCGCCTTCAAAGGCAATCACACCATCGGCGAAATCTCCGCCCGCCTCCAACACCGCAAGGCCCGCGTTCAAAGCCCCTCGGCTCACGATAACGTTGGGGCAAGCGGCGAGACGCCGAATCGCTGTCGCCACATCTTCCGCACGCCTTTTGTACGCGCGCAATAAAACCCATGCAAACTCGCACAGGTTTGGCATCGTCAACGCGACCAATTCAGCATGCCCGCAAAATCTGGACGGCGCGCCCAGCTTGCCGCACATCATCAAACACTGCGGCACGAACTAGCACATTGGTATCTGGAGTGATTTTCAT
The DNA here is from genome assembly GCA_043737435.1 of Rhodanobacteraceae bacterium. Classification (GTDB taxonomy): domain Bacteria; phylum Pseudomonadota; class Gammaproteobacteria; order Xanthomonadales; family SZUA-5; genus JANNYA01. The sequence continues at coordinate 1,040 of JAYTAO010000097.1, forward strand.
GAAGTACCTGCCCAGCCTTCAATGATCGCGTCATTCATGGCCCCAATGCGGAGGACTGGCTCGTTTGCATTTTGCAAGCACCCAAAAAATTGATCCTATTCCCCGGAGTGCGCCGCGCGCACAGCAAGTTGTCCATCCGGCATCTGTTCCACTTCAATCGGGTCACCTGGCCTTACCTTACCCCAAGATGTTTTAGCAAACTCTGTCTAAAAGGTCACTTGGCCTTTGGCAGTAATGGTTAAGGGTGTGCATGCTGGAACCCTCGTCTTAAGTAAGGCTATTGTGCGTTTCTTTTCGAAGCGCTCCAAGATCGCTGGATTCATCGCCTAACGATCTTGAAAGTTGTGTTAAAAACAAATCCTCGCTTCAAGTAACAGCACACAAGTCATGAGTAAACACATCCTAATCGTCGATGACGAACCCGGCATTCGCGAAATGGCGCGCGATGTGTTGCAAGACGAGGGCTATCGCGTCTCGGTTGCGGAAAACGGTGCGGCGGCACGCGCGGCACGGCGGGCCGCGCGCCATGATTTGGTGCTGCTGGATGTCTGGATGCCGGACATTGACGGCATTAGCTTACTGAAAGAATGGGTTAATAGCGGTTCGCTCGATTGCCCAGTGGTGATGATGAGCGGCCACGGCACGGTCGAGACGGCGGTCAAAGCGACGCGCTTGGGCGCTTATGATTTTATTGAAAAGCCGATCTCGCTGGCGAAACTGCTGTTAAGTATTGAACGCGCCCTAGAGCACAGCGAACTGCGTCAAGAAAACCAAGGGCTAAAGCGCATCGCCGATGATGGCTTTGAGTCCAACGCCTTAGAGCCGCGCGGCAACTCGCGCGCGATGCAGGAACTACGCGCACAAATTGAGCGGGTTGCCGGTGTAGAAGCGTGGGTATTGATCGAAGGCGAAGCGGGCACCGGTAAAGCCCAGCTCGC
>JAYTAO010000098.1:0-5039 GCA_043737435.1 Rhodanobacteraceae bacterium
AATTAAATTTTGTTCGGGCAAACCATAAGTTGCGCAAGTGCTGGAAAAAATAAGTTTATCCACCCGGGCTTTGCGCATCGCAGAAAATAAATTTAGCGAACCTACTACATTATTCCGATAGTATTTTTCCGGGTCGGAAACCGATTCACCCACATAAGCATAAGCGGCAAAATGCATAATTGCCTGCGGTTGATAATCTTGCAAAACTTGAGCAATAGCCGCCGGATCCTGTAAATCACCAATTACCAGCGGGCCCCAACGAACTGCCTCGCGATGCCCGTAAATTAGGTTGTCAAAAGTTACCGGTGTAAATCCGACTTGGAATAATGCTTTACACGCATGGCTTCCTATATATCCAGCGCCACCGGTGACCAAAATGTTTCGCATTGCGCCGCCCTTGGGCCAGATTATCGTCGCGGGGATCATAAAGTATTTGTAAAGGCTTTCTGTTGCCGCAGAGAAGGGCTCCGCGCAAAACCGCTAGAAGGAGGCGACGGGCTGTGCGGATTGCTATGCTCAAAGGCAAAATCCACCGTTCCCGAGCATGACATGACCCAAGTCGGAAGAAACGAGCGTTGCTCCTGCGGTAGCGGCAAAAAATTTAAGCACTGCTGCCTAGCGGCGCAACTTCAGCCCAGTCATGAAATGTTGCTTTCGCGCCGGCTTGGACGCTTAGCAGACTGGATAGCGGCAAAATTTCGCAGCCAAATTCCTGCGCAAGCGGATGAATTTTTCTACGAGTTTGATGCCGAGGAGCGGGAAATCTTAAACTCCGGCAAACACGCAGGTGCGAACGGCGTGGCGACGCTAGTCACGGATTTTATTTGCATTGACGGCGTATTTGAACTGCATGGAGTTAAGCAAACCGGCTTGGATTGGTTCCAGCAAGTCAGCGGGCCGCTTTCGCCTGCGGATGCGGCGTTTTACGACTCATTGAGCATTTCCGGGCTTCGTGCCTATCGCGTGCTTTCGATCCACCCAGGTAGGGGTATGGCGCTGCTCGATCTGTTTGAGCCGGAACTGGAATGCGGCTTTGTCCATGAACAGTTGGGCTCGAGTCAAATTGCGGTCGGTGATGTCATTGGCGCACGATTGGTGTTGAGCGATGGCGTTCTGCAAATTTCCGCGATGGTGCTATTCCAGCCGACAGATGCCGAGATTTTGGTGGCAAATTATGCCGAAGATTGGGGCTTCGCTCGCGTCGATGCGGGGTTTTCAGATGCGATAGCAGACGAAAATGAACTAGCTTTCGATGCGGCTATCGCCGAAATCGCGTTGCAACACCGTGCCGACAGCTTGCTCGCAGGCAATCAGCTGAGCGACAAAACGGAAGTTGGTGGCGATACCGAATCTGCTGCTGACCAAGCCTCGGAACCGCACCGTGAGCCTGACAATGACCAGTTTGGCGTCAAGAAAATGCGCAACATCGTCGATGAAATAACGCTAAAAGATATGGTGGCGGCACGCGTGGTAATTACCTACTGGCTAGAGTCCGTGCTGAGCAGTTTGGGCCACGAACGTAGCGAAAGGCTAGCCGATGAATGAACCCGATTCACTGCTAGCCGATTTCAGCACCGACTGGCTGCAGCGCGAACCCGCTTTAGCGCTTTGCCATCGCTTTGCCGCAAAACCCATGCACTGGCTAGCATCGGTGGTGCTGCTTGAGGAGCTGTTGCAGGCGATGTTCGCATTGAGCAATCAAGCGCTCGCGCAAGCGAAGTTGGCGTGGTGGGCAGACGAGGCCGATCTAGCCGTTTCCGGCGCAACCCGGCACCCTCTCACGCAAGCTTTGTTTGCTGATCGTGCGGATTTGCGCGCGCTGCCAAAATTAGTACGGGCCGCACAGGAGTGGATTATGGCCTCGACCGCGGCTGATGCGACTGATGCGCGCAAGCAATTTGCCGAGCTTGCCGCAGCCACCTCCGAGCTTGTGAATGAAGGCGACTGCACCGCAATTTGGATCGAACTGGCGCTAAAACGGCAAATGCAAAGCCACGCGAAACCGGATCGCTATGGCCCAAGCGTCCTAAGCCGTGCTGCGCTCGCAGAATTCCAATTAAGAGCCTCGCAAATCAACGAAGGGGCGGTTGTAGGCACAGCGCTTTCAGCTGAATTGACCGCTATCGGCCAAAATCTGCGCGATGTTTTGCCATCTCAAGCCACAGGCGCGCAATCCGCAACCCGCGCTTATGCGCTATTACATGCACGTGAAGCCGCAGCTTGGGCAAAATCGGCGCTTGCTGCGCGCGCCGTATTTCAATCGACGGCACCCGGGATTTTTGGTCTGCTGCAAGCCTGGTGGGTCGCACGTGCTTAGTGCGGGATATTGCGCGGGTGTAGACTCTGTATTAAGCATTTTCGCACGCGGGCAGACAAATGCGTATGTCGGGTTGTTTGTTAGTTAGCCAACCACCTCCAGCGCCGCACACATTGCTCTGGTTCGCTTTGATTGTTGCTATCGAGGGTGTCGGGACTGGCGATATCTTTTACGCACACGCTCGATTAACCATATTGAGCGGCGCAATACAAACCAGGTGTCACGATTTGCCTCAAGTTTCCTATTCGTCCCACGTCACCCCGGCGAACGCCGGAGTCCATGTTCAAGTTGACGCCGAGCGCCCATGATTCAATAGACGACATCGCCCCTAGCCCGAACTCCACCGCATGCAAATGCGCCCGCATGCAAATGCGCCAGCCATCCAAGACCGGGAAAAACAAATCAAACTTGGGCCTTGGATTGGACGCACGTTACGATTGGTAGCGAAACCCACACACTGCTGGGCGTGATTGATCATGGCAGCCGCCGACTGCTGGCACTGTATTTCGCGGACAGAAGCGCGAATACGGTTTTGGCTGTGTTGAATCGGCTGATTAAAACGTTCGGAAAGCCGAAATCGCTGCGCAGCGATAATGACGGCGCTTTGGTGTCGAGCTACTTCGCGCTGGCAATGCGGCGCTTGCGGATCAAACATCAGCGTAGCCCGCCGCACAGCCCGTGGGCCAATGGCCGCATCGAACGCTTTTTCGGCACTTTCAAACGGGCAATTCGACAAATCAAAATCGACAGCAAGGCTCGCCTTGAACAAGCGATCAGCGAGTTCGTGTATTTCTACAACCACATTCGGCTGCATCAAAATTTGGGCTATCGCACGCCGCAAATGGCGTGGCGCGGCCAGTTCGAGTTTCCAAAACGAAAAAACCCGCAGTGGTTTGCGGGCTGGGACGGTGTTTTGTGCGGTTGGTATTGGGGCGTGATTAAGAAGCCTGCCGATGATTAAAGTCAAAAGCATCAACAAAAATCCCAGCCAAAGCCAAGGCCAGCGCGCTGTCCGCGCACTGGCTTGGGTTTTGGTTAGGAAATTGGCGAATTTTGGTTTCACGTTGGAATATTCGGTGTCGGATTTAGCGTTGGTTGAGGTGGAAGTGATTTTTTCAGCCGAATTTTGGTTGTAATTCGGTTTTTAAAATTGCCTTGATTGATGATGTGGGTGAATGAAAAGGACGCGGACATGACACAACAATACGACAACACGTCATAATTTTTTTAAGCGTTCATACTCGAGTCGATTGTAGTCAACCATTGCAAGAAACCATTCGGCGAAGCTTTCAAATACTTCCACAGGCTGACCGGCGAACCAAAAAACCTTTTCGCCGTCAGGCTCCATAAAAAACACGTCAATATCATTTTCTGACACAGCCACAGGTATGAATGTGCGACCTTTGAAATCATTGATGTCAAGGGTAGAAATCAATTCCTGCGCCCGCGCCCCGAAAGGCCCACCGAAATCATGCGTACTTAGAATACGAACCGCTTGATAAAAATTGCTCCACCCGTTTGCATAACTTAGAAAATTTAAAAACATGGCAGGCATTGCACCTTGGGATATCTGAAATGCTTCTATTTGTAACGGAGTTGCAGCTATATTTGGATATGAGAAGTGCCAAATAGAATCAGTATCCTGCTCCCTAATTTTTTCGTTCACGAATTGAGCGATGGCAATTTCTTTAATCCAATTCATTCAATGTCACCTTCGTAAATGAAACCTGTTGGTTTATGTCCAACAGGGTAGTTAAGTGATTGCCGCCCAAGACTTGAATTGATGCCAAATTCAAGATCCATCCAAAATGGAGGGTTTGCCATACCGGTCCACGTTGTATCAGGCCCATGCCCGACAACCCCAAGATAAGGCGTGCCTTTTTTCACAGCCTTCGCTCTTTCCGCTGCCGCTGCCGCTGATGCTTGTGACCTCATAGTTCCTGACGTCGATACTCGACCGGTCGGCGACAGATAGCCCTCCTCAAGTGCAAGGTTTGAAATCTGAACATACCGCCTAATTTGCGCCTTTTGAGCGGCGGTTATACCGGCAACAGGATCTTGAACCAAAACTGGCCCGCGCATTGGGTCTACGGGTTGAAGCAGTTCCTGAAGCCTTAATTGCTTCTTAAGCTCATCATATTCTAGGGAACTGGAACTAATTCCATTTGACGGCCTAGCGCCCCCACAACAAACATTATGAACCCAAATCCCACTAGCCCCGACGAAATACGAGTGATCATTCGCCACCGTCAAATTGTAAGTCGTTGTCGAAATTGTGTTTGCTGACTTACTCAGCAACCTAACCAATCGCTCATCCAAGGTCTGTATCTGCGCGCCTTGCTCAAGTGCGCCCGCCTCAACCCAGCCATTGCTTGCAGTGGCAAACCAATGCCCCGGAGTAACCGTGATCAACTCGATTGCGCCATCTGCATTTACGAATATCAGGTCAATCACTTCGCGGTCGTGATTGACAACGACACGCTCCACGCGCTGCCAATGCGTCGCGCCAGCTAGTTCATCGCGCGCTGCGACTAATTCGCCAACTTTTATCGTTTCAATCGCTTTGAAACCTTCCGCGGTTTGCACTTTACAACTTCAGTCTTACGATTTCCGGCCGCATCTAACGTGTAAGTTTCAGTCTGATCCGGCCCAATGACCTTGGTTAGGCGATTATCTAAATCGTATTCGTATGTTGAAGTCTCAGCAGCACCGCCATTTTGCT
>JAYTAO010000099.1:0-1966 GCA_043737435.1 Rhodanobacteraceae bacterium
GCTTGCGGTTTCACTGGTGTCGTGAAAGTGATACCGGAGCCAAGTATTTTTTTTACTGAAGAATCCCGGATCATCCTCGCCGCGGTAGGTGCTAAGCCCAAAACTTTTTATATTGTCAATAATAAATTCGTCTGCAACACTCTGCTCTAGATGGAAAAATTGTTGGTCACCCCCAACAACCACGAGCTGAAAAATTAAGCGCTTAGTTTGTTTGCTACCAAAGTGCAAAATCTTGCTTGCACCACCTTGCTGGCGCACATAAAAAGCAAGATTGTCGTTGCTGAGCTGCTGATAAAAATCAAAAAAACTCAAAAAATTCGACTTTCCCGAACCATTGGCCCCAATCAAAATATTGATCGGGCCAAGTTCTAAATCAAGCGCTCGAATGGATCGAAAGCCTTCGATTCTAATTCGCTGCAAGCGCCCATGAGCGTCCACAAATCTTACGCGACCGCCTTAACCGCGTTCGGCTTTTGCCACTCCACCATCAGCTGATCCCAGCGCACTTTGGCGCTGGCGTAATGCGCCTCTTTAACGTGGCCGTAGCCGCGAATCAGTTCGGGAATTTTGGCTATTTCAACCGCTAAGGTGTGGTTATGGGTGTTTAAGCGCCCCAACAAACCTTCGATGCAGTTTTTGTAATCAACGATAAGCTGACGCTCCATTTTACGCTCAGCTGATTTACCAAATACGTCCAAACTACCGCCGCGCAAGTGTTTGAGCTTGACCAGTTGCTTGAAGGCTTTAAAGGTCCACGCGCCAAACTCTTGCTTCTTCAAATACCCGGTCACCGGATCTTTTTTCGAAATCAACGGCGGTGCTAAGTTGAATTTCATGGTGAAATCACCGTCAAAGGTTTCATTAACTTGCTTTTCGAAATCGCCTGAGGTGTAGAGCCGGGCGACTTCATATTCGTCTTTGTAGGCCATTACTTTGGCGAAATAGCGCGCCACGGCGGCGGTCAAATCGGTTTTGCCTGGCGTGGCTTTGCTTTCGGCAGCGCGCACCAGATCGACGAATTCACGATAGCCGCGTGCGTAGCTTAAATCCTGATATTCGGTCAGCAGCTTTTCCCGATGTGCGATCAAATCGTCCACGGTTTTGGTTACCGGCGCTTTCGCGAACATCAATGCAGTGGCGGAGTCAAACGCATTCGCGCTGATTGGGCGCACGGTATCGACCAATAAGCCGCTGGCTTTCAGCACCACCTGCATATTGCTAGCCCCCATGCGGCCCCAGTTAAAGGCCAGCTTATTCATCGCAATCGCGGCGTCGTTTAATTCAATGGCGCGCATTAACGATTCCAGGCTCAGCGGCACTAAGCCTTTTTGCCAAGCGTAGCCCAGCACAAATAAGTTCGTGGCAATGGAATCGCCAAGCAGCGCGGTGGCGATCTCGGTGGCGTTGAGCACATCTAAATTTTTGTGCCCAAGCGCTAAGCCTATCGAGTCCAGCATTTTCGCCAGCGGGAACTGCATATCTGGGTTGCGGGTAAACGTGCCCGGCATAAATTCGTAGGAATTAATCACCGCAAAAGTGCGATCTTCGCGAATTTTGCTTAGCGCCCAGTAGTCGTTGACCACCACCACATCGCAACCAATCACCAAATCCGCTTCACCAGCAGCGATACGCACCGCGTGAATATCTAGCGGCGCTTTTGCAATACGCACGTGGCAAGTCACCGCGCCGCCTTTTTGCGCCAAGCCGGTTTGATCCAGCACCGTCGTGCCTTTGCCCTCCAAGTGCGCGGCCATGCCAATCAATGCGCCAATCGTGACCACGCCGGTGCCGCCAACGCCGGTGATCAAGATATTCCACGGTTCACTCAGATCGGTATGAAACGTTGGATAGGCCAAATCGCTAAAGCCCGGATCTGCACTGGAGCCACGCCGTTTCTTCAAGCCGCCATCGTAAATCGTGACGAAGCTGGGGCAAAAACCTTTGACGCAGGAATAGTCTTTGTTGC